>NZ_JAXUHN010000053.1:0-32259 GCF_035916875.1 Methylomicrobium sp. Wu6 | reverse complement strand
CCTCCGCAAACACGAAATTATCATCTGCGTGCGCACACTTCCCAAACGTTACGGACGGGATGAATATCCCGTCCGGCTCTGAGCGGGGCGGGGGTTGCAACCCCGTCCCAACGTTTGGAGACCCTACGCAAACACGAAATTATCATCTATGTCTGCACACCCCCAAACGTTACGGACGGTCCGGCTTCTTCTTATGCTGCGTTGTGCGGGATCTTTAAAAGAACGGAATATACCCTCTCATCCGGCCTGTTGCAGACTATAATTGCCATGTCATCCGCCAATATTATTCCAACGAAAAAACCATGCCCTCGCGCCGTGTAGCCATTGAGTTAAATGCCGGTATCTATTATCTAACGCTTACCGTCGAACGCTGGTATTATCTTTTCGACCGGTTCAATCGCTGGCAAATACTGGCCGACTCGTTACGTTTTTGTCAGGAGCATAAGGATTTGCAACTAAACGGTTATGTATTCATGCTAAACCATGTTCACCTCATCGTAAGTTCACCTGATGTAGCCGGATTTCTACGTGACTTTAAACGATTTACATCCAAACAATTGAGGGAGAGCCTCCAGCTCAATGAGCCGCGTGTTTTAGAGCTGTTTATCGATAAGCAGGGAAAATATCAGTTTTGGATGGAAACCAACGCTCCTAAAAAAATCGAAACCCCTAAGTTTTATTTGCAGAAACTGAATTACATCCACGAAAACCCGGTTCGTAAAGGGTATGTTCTTAAACCCGAATATTGGTTTTGGTCATCGGCAAATACAAGGTCGCCATTACAGGCCACTTTCCTGTAACTTTCAACCCCGCACCAATGTTTGGAAGCTCTCAGCATGCACAAAATCATCATCTAAATCCGCACACCCCCAAGTTACGGACGGGATGAATATCCCGTCCGGCTTCTACTGATGCCTGAGCGGGACGGGGTTTGCAACCCCGTCCCAACGTTTGGAGACCTTACGCAAACACGAAATTATCATCTACGTCCGCACACCCTAAAACCTTACGGGCGAGATGAATATCCCGTTCGGCTTCTTCTGATGCTTTCGCCCCGATGCGGCATAGAGATTCATTGAAATATGAACTATCCTTGTTGCAGCGCAATAACGACGCAGCAAGACAAGGTTCACGTCAGCTCGATTCGAATCAATCCTGACTGCGTCGCCGTGACCGAGGCGTCTTCGCATCACTGTATTAACTTCGATTCCAATCCCGCTTAACTTTATGAAAAATCGACTTCATGCCTTTCTGATCCATTTGATTTTGTCGGCCGTGATTGCCGCCGTGGTGATGGTGATCGTCTTTTGGGTTTGGTATCCGGCGCCGCTGCATGAGGCGGTCGGCGTGACCGGAATATTTCTGCTGCTGATGGCGGTCGATGTCACGATAGGGCCGGTGATTACGCTGATCATTTACAAGCCGGATAAACCCTCGTTGAAATTCGATCTCGCCGTCGTCGCGCTGTTGCAATTGTGCGCCTTGAGCTATGGCGTCAACACGGTGTTCGCAGGCCGGCCGGCGTTTATCGTATTCAGCAAGGACCGCTTCGAGATCGCCCGGGCGTCGGATCTCGACCCCGACAGCGTCGCCAAGGCGCTGCAAAGAGGCAATCAAGCGGCCATTGCCGGCTGGGCTCAGCCGAGGTGGGTGGCGGCGCTTCCGTCCCTGGACCCGAAGCGCAATCAGGATATTCTGTTTTCAGCCGTGCAGGGCGCTCCGGATTGGCCTTTGTTGCCCGAATTATACGTGCCTCTCGCGCAAGTCAAGGAGCAAATATTGTCCCGAGCGAAACCGCTGCAGGAGCTGCGGGCGTTATCCGGTCAAGAGGGAGGCTTGAAATTGTTGGCCGACTGGCGGGACGGCAAGGCGAAATGGCTGCCTTTGCGCGGGAAGGTCAAGAATATGACGGTTCTGGTCGATCCCGTTTCCGCCGCCGTTATTGAAATAATCGATATCGATCCGTGGTCTGCTTCGGCTAACCTGTAGCCTTGAAGGAGCGCAAGGTCGTCGGAGGAATTCGGGCCACTCGTTTGAAAATCCTTCGCAAATACCAAATCATCATCTACATCGGAACACCTCTAAACGTTACGGGCGGGATGAATATCCCGTCCGGCTCCCGCTTGGGATTAACCTAATTTGATGTGTTTCTTTCAGGTAAAAAAAAGCCGCTTGGGTGAGCGGCTTTTTTCCGTATCATTTGGAGCGGGAAACGAGATTCGAACTCGCGACCCCAACCTTGGCAAGGTTGTGCTCTACCACTGAGCTATTCCCGCGCTAGAAATTATTACGTTCGGTTTGATGGAGGCTGCGACCGGAATCGAACCGGTATATACGGCTTTGCAGGCCGCTGCATAACCATTTTGCTACGCAGCCTTGATCGGGTTAAATAAAAAAGCCGCGAAACTCGCGGCTTTTTTATTCCATTGTTTGGAGCGGGAAACGAGATTCGAACTCGCGACCCCAACCTTGGCAAGGTTGTGCTCTACCACTGAGCTATTCCCGCGCTAGAAATTATTCGCACATTATATAGAATATGTAGCGTGTGTCAAACAATTTTTAACGCAATCGTTATCTTTTATTGCAGGTCGATCGCCAAAACCCAGCCGGTTTTGCCGTTGCATTCGCCGCCTTCGATCGAAACTTCGGCGAAACTATTGGCGGTATCGAAAGCGTCCTGCAATCTCAAGACTTTGACGGAGGTACCTTGCGGGAAATGTTGGCAAGTACCGGTACGATCCGCTTCTTCGGTGTCATCGTAGGCGGCCAGGGTGCCGGGAGCTGGAACGAGGCGGATCGTGGAGGCAGGGTCGTAGCTGTTCGGGGATTTCAATGAATAGGTTTGACCGACGGCAAGGGATTTTTTGGTATATTGCTCGACGGTCGGACGCTTTTCCCCGCCGGTGAAGATCACAAGCAGAAGCAGCAAGGCGACGCCGCCGACCGCGCCGTAAAAAACTTTGGGATTGGATTCTTTTAAGGCCAATGCGCTTGATGTCAGATTGCCGATCAGATTTTTTGCGGTATCCAACGATTGTTTAGCTTTTTCTTCGTTACTCATTTCTCATCCTCACGATGGTGTTATTTATTATTGTAGTTGCTTAGGAATTTTGACGACTCTTCCCTGGGAAACCCCTTGACTTGGGGATAAGGGCCGCGCCGATTCGAATTCGCTGCGCGAAGAGTGTAGCGGGCTTGGTTGATTATACCGCAACCTTTTTCCTACTGTTTCAGTTGCTCACTCGACCCCACAAGTTACCACGATGAAAAAACTTTTCAAGTGATTTGTGTTTTTTGTTTGGATAGCGGATTTTACAAGGAGCTTAGATGAAATCATAGCCCTTTTTCGCGGTTGAAAACTTGGTTTTTTCCATGATTTTGACGCATTGAAATTGCCAGTAGCCCAGGCCGATATTTTTGCGCTCATGCAGGGATACGGGATAGTCTTCGTTTTTCCAATGAATGCGAGCAACATCGCCGTTTTTCAATATGAAGTTATCGGTGATCAGATAGCTTTTATCGCCGTCTTCTCCCTCGGCGGCATAAAGCAGTGCTTTGACCGGCTCTTCCTTTTTGGACGAATCGAGCGGACTGTAAGTGACCGCATTGCATTGCGCCGCCAAAAACTGCACGCCGAAGATGACTTTATTGGTCTGTTTGTCGATCAGAAGCTGGTTGACGATGCCCAGGGTGCGCGTGTTATCGCGGCGATCCGCTTTTCTGATGCTGATCAGGCGGCCGACGGACAATATGCCGGTTTGTTCGAAGCGACTGCTCAACAGGCTTTCGGACGCGGTATGGGCCGGCAGTTCCGTTTCGCTTCCAGCCATGGTCGTCAATTCATTCAGCAATTCGTAAGTGGGGATCAGCCCTATGGCGATATAACGGTCCAGGCGGTCGTCGAATAACCGCGTGCTTTCCAGTTCAAAACCGGACCAGCGATGGAAAAGATATTCCAGCAAATCGAAGGTCGGCGTTTGTTCGTTCTGCCGCGCGAGTACCGCATTGAAGCGGCCTTCGCTAGAATTGGCGTGTTTCGCCTTGTGCTCGAGCATTTTATGGAGTTTGGTAAAATCCAGATACAGCGTTGCGGAGTCGGGACGACCGGCATCTTCCTTTAAAAAATAGGGGGCTTTGTCCTCGTCGGTCAATATCACACATTGCGTCGCTTGTCCGGAAACCGGGGTATTTTTGATGTGAAGGTATTCGCAAAGGGTTCTGATGAATTGATAAACCAATAAAATTTCTTTTTGCATCAGGCCGTTCGGAGCCGTCAGGCTAAGCAGCAGAATTCGCTTGTAGCAGTCTTCCGGACTGCTTTTTTCCGAAGGGTTGGCCGGATCGTCGACAACCTTGGCTGTGTCTTTTTTTAGCGCGATGCTGAGCTTGTAGAGTGAATGCAGATCGATCCAGATCCAGTCCGGTATCGGCATGCGCATCAGATAATGACTGATCGCGATGCCGCTGAGTCCGCTGATGCAGCGATGCAGCGCTAACGGCAGTTGCTTGCCTTGAAACCAGCCGAAATTCTTTTGCGACAATTCTTTCAACACGATCCAATAGCTCAGCGTCAATTCCTTTTCGATGGAGACGAGCACGTTGAAAATTTTTTGATCGTTTTCTTCTTTCGGGAAGCCGGTTTTGGTGAGCCGGCTGCGCAGGTTTTCCTCGATCGCGAGAAAGCTGGGACGCAATTGTTCGAGGGCCGCCATTCGGAGCTCGGCTGAAATCAATAATGCATTGAACTCTATGATAAAGTCATGTAGAAGGCGGGTGGCGAGGCCGGGATTCGCGGCCGGAATCTCGTCGATCCACTGTTGCAGGGGCTTGGCTTCGTATTCTTTGATGCGCTGCGGATTGTCTTCCTGTTTGGGAATAACAAGGTAAAATGAGTTTTTCACGTAGTCACCGAAGAGATGAAGACTCGATAGAAGTCGCTGAAGTTGAGTGGTATGGCTGCCGTCGTTCAGGCGCAAATACCGCCCGGGAAATGCTTAACCGCCGCCTTTTTTTACCATCATTCCTTTCGATGGATTATAGCCAATAATTGCGGCGGTAATAAACACAATGAAGGCGGCCAGCGTATAAAGCAGCGCATTCTGATTATATTGGCCGTAGAGGGCGAAACGGGTTAATTCGACGGCTTGTGAAAAGGGATTGTATTTGGCCAGGCCGTACAACAGTAGGCTCGATTCTTTCAGCTTCCATAAAGGATAGAGTGCGGTGGAGAGGAAAAACATCGGGAAGATCACAAAATTCATCACGCCGGCAAAGTTTTCGAGCTGTTTGATGAACGAGGATAATAAGAGTCCCAATGCGCCGAGCATCAGGCCGGACAAGATCAGCGCCGGGACGATCCAGAAATAGCCTTGCCAGGGCGCGTGAATCTTATAAGCCCAAGCGATCGCGAGAAACACATAGACCTGCAGGATCGACACGAAGGTGCCGGCCAACAGTTTCGACATCAACAAAAACCAGCGCGGCAGCGGGCTGACCAGGAGGCTGCGCATGCTGCCCATTTCGCGGTCGTAGACCATCGACAACGAACTCTGCATGCCGTTGAAAAGCTGGATCATGCCGATCAGTCCGGGGGTGATGTAGACTTCGTAAAGGATATAGGTCTGATAGGGAGGCGTGATCGCGAGTCCGAGCGCGGCCCGGAAGCCGGCCGCAAACACGAATAGCCAGATTAACGGCCTGACCAGGGCGGAAACGAAACGCTCGCGTTGGGTCACGAAGCGCCAGAGCTCGCGGCCGATGATACCCCACATCGCGCGCCAGAAATGCAGAATGTTCATCGTGGGTCAATCTCCCTGGGTCAGTTTGAAAAAAGCGTCCCTGATCATCGGCGCGCCGGTCGCTTGCAGTACCTGATCGACGCTGCCCGTGGTTCTGATTCTGCCTTTGTGCAGAACGATCAGGCGGTCCTCCGGATAAATCTCGTCGATCAGATGGCTGGCCCAAAGCACCGCAATGTTGCCGGTGCGCGCGAGGCTGTGCACATAGTCGACGATTGAGGTCCGGCTCGGCACGTCGAGACCGACAGTCGGCTCGTCGAGCAGCAAAAGCGACGGTTTGTGCAAAAGGGCTCTGGCGATTTCGACGCGGCGGCGGTGGCCGCCGTTCAGTTGGCGGACTTTTTCGAAGCGGCGTTCGGCCATGCCGAGCCGTTCGAGTTCTTCCAGGATGCGCGCGTCGGCGACTTTGCCGCTGATGCCGTGCAGGGCGGCATGGTAGCGCAGATTTTGCTGCACGCTCAGGTCCAGATCCAGCGTCGTTTGTTGAAAGACGATGCCCAGGACGGCCAGCGCCTTGCAGGTCTCTTTCTTGATATCGAAGCCGCACAGTTCGATCCGGCCGCTTGGCGTGTCATACAGACGGGTGATCAGCGAAAACAGCGTGCTTTTACCGGCGCCGTTCGGTCCGAGCAGCATCGTGCAATGGCCGGCTTCGATCTCGAAGCTGACCTGATCGAGCGCTTTTTTCGTGCCGTAGGAAAAATTGACATCCCGGACGGTTAAGGCGGCGTTCGTGTTCATGGTTTTACCGCGACGCCCCAGGGGTAGGTGCCGACGCCGACCGATTTGGTCACGGTCTGGCTCGGCAGATCGATGATCGAAATGTCGTTGCTGACGCCGTTGGTTGTGTACAGGCGTTGTTGATCGGGCGAAAAAGCCAGATTCCAGACGCGCTGGCCGACCAGCAGCGTATTTTCCACGGTCAATTTTTGCGCGTCGATCACCGCGACCCGGTTCGCGGGTCCCAGGGCGACATAGCCGCGTTTACGATCTTTGTCGATCACGACGCCGACCGGCTGGATTTTGTCTGCGGTCACGCCCGGAATTTCAAACTTGATATTCTTGATGATTTGCTGCGTCTTCGCATCGAGAACGGTCAACGTGCCGGCCATTTCGGAGGTGACCCATAATTGCTGGCTGTCCGCCGTGAAGGCGACCGCGCGCGGGCGCGGATCGACCAGCGTATGGTTAACCGCTGCATTGGTTTTCGCGTCGATCCAGTGCACCATGTTGGTCGTTTCGGAGGTGCTGATCACCCACTTTTTGTCCGGGCTGGTGGTAATGCCTTCCGGTTCGACGCCGACCTTGATCTGTTTGACCGCTTTCTGTGTCTTGAGGTCGATCGCGGTGACCCTGCTGTCGTCTTCGTTCGAGACGTACAGCATCGTGCCGTCGGGATTCAATGCGAAGGTTTCGGGGTCTTCGCCGGACGGCAGTTTGCCGGTCACCTTGAGCGTTTCCGCGTCGAGGATAATGATCGTATTATCATCGCTGGTCGCGACATAAATCGACTTGAAGTCAGGGCTTAGCGCGATGCCGCGCGGGCGCTGGCCGATCGGCACGGTCTTGAGCAGTTTGCCTGCGATCGGATCGACGATGGCCAGCGCGTTGTCTTTTTCGAGCGTCACGTACAGCGTTTCGGCGCTGGCGTCCAGCGCCGTGGCGGAAACCGCGAATAAGGCGGAAAGCAGTGTTTTATTGATCATTTGTTCAACTGACAAGTAGATTCGGGTTGATCGTAGCCGAGCGTATCGAGTTCGGTTTTCGGGTGCAGGAAGCCTTCGACCGGTGCGACGGCGACCAGGGAGCGCGGCGCGGCCAGCAACACCGTTTGCCGCAATTGGCCGTCCCAAGCTCGGAACGACAGCGGCGTGCCTTTATAGCCCTGCAAGGCAAGGGCAGGACTCAGCATATAATCCCTGATCGGCTTCAATTCGTTCGATTGCGCGCGCGTTGCCGCTTCGCCGACGGCTCTGACCGCCAAATAGCCGGCATAGTCGATTTCTTCCATGCCGCGGCCGTATTTGTCCTTGAAACGGTTCTGCAATTGCACGGCGCCCCATTGTTCGTGCGTGCGGTGCCAGGCGGTCGCGGTCAAGCCCTGGGTGCCGGCGACCGGGCGGGGCAGCCAGGTGCGGTAATCCAGATATTCGCCGAACTCGCCGCGTTCGTCCGCCACGACCAGCACATCGTATTCGTCCGCTTGCGTCAACACCGGAACATCGGACTGCTCGGTGCGGCGCGCATCGGCCGTGTGTTCCCAATTTTTCTCGCTGACGATTTCGAGCCCGAAGCGCCGCGCCGCGCGCTTGACCGCCTCGCCGTACATGCGGTCTTCGTCATGATTGCCTTGCAGCAAAAACAACTTGGTCCAGCGTTTTTTGAGCAGATATTGGGCCAGCGCATCGGCGCGCATCGCGCGGCTCGGCAACAGGTGCAATACGTTCGCGCGGCAATCCTGGTTGCGCAGTTGATCGTCCTGCGTGGCGATGTCGAGCAATAATGTTTCTTTCGCTTCCTGAAGCGCGGCAAGTTTTTTAAGTTGATCTGCCGGCAGGTTTACGACAACGAAGCGGTATTTGCCGCTGATGTTTTCTTTAAACGTTGCGAGCGGATCGGCTTTCAATGGCGCGATAAAGGCCTTCAACACAAATTGCTGGCCGGTAAACTGTCCGGTCGTATTATTATCCTCTATCGCGAGTTCCGCGCCGGGCAGTCCCTTGTCCTTGATGAACGGATCCGGATTCGACAGCGGCGGCGGAGCCTCTTGTTCCTGCGTCAGATAGGCGATTGGCACGGGCGTCGGCTTGGCTTTTGCGAATGCCGGTCCGATCACTGTCAATGATGCGATCAGCATTAAATGCAGCTTATTTCGGCGTGTAGGTTTGAAGAATCCTGTCATGTACTGGCAATTAAAATGGTTTGTGACGCAATTTTAACGGATTTGGCGAATTTTATTTAGCTTTTGGCGCCTGACGGGGGGGCGTATTTGAAATTTATTTGATAATGCTCGATACTTGAAGCACCAAATTATTTTCCTGATCGAGTTTTATTATGTCTCAAGATGCTGCTAATGAAGGTTTCGCCGGAAACGAAACTGACCGGTACGTCAATCAGCGCCGGACCGTGCGTTATATCCGCAAGGATGTCGTGGCTCGGATTTGCAAGGGCTATTTGCCTAATGTGCTCGGTTTAAAGTGGTTTAGGCAGGAAATCCGGGCGAAGTTGCTTGATATCAGCAATCGGGGCTGTTTGATCCGTAGCTTCGAAAAATTGGCTCTCGATGAAAAAATATTAATTTTGTTAACTTTCAAAACCGGCAAACAATTTGTCATCAAAGCGGTTGTGGTGAGAGAAGCCAAAGGGCGAGGTTACGAGTACGGGGTAAGATTTATCGAATACAACGACGAACTCGGCGAGTATATGCTGAAGATGCAAAGAGAGTTAATATTCAAATGAAGTATAAGGGCTCAGGCTTCATCAACACCATGAATGGAAAGGGGTTCGAATCCGAATGTCCGATTATCAATTGAGCGGCATTTATATTTACCCCGTCAAGTCGTTGGCCGGCATCCGGTTCGGCCGCTGGCCGGTTGCGCCGACCGGGTTTCGTTATGACAGAAAATGGATGCTCGTCGATGCTGACGGGCTGTTTCTGAGTCAGCGTAAACTGCCGCGCATGGCGCTGATCAAAACCGCGCTGGCCGGGAATGAGCTGGTGCTATCCGCGCCTGGTATGGGGCCTCTGGCCTTGTCTTTGCTCCCTGCCGACGGCGAATGGCTTGAGGTGACCGTCTGGCATGACCGCTGCCGCGCGCGTGCTGTTTCTAACACAGCCGACCGTTGGTTTAGCCGGTTTTTGGATCAAAACTGCCGGCTGGTCTATTTGCCGGACGAATCGATTCGTCCGGTCGATCCGAACTACGGAGCGGGCACGGACCATACCGCCTTCTCGGACGGCTTTCCGTTTTTGCTCATCTCGGAAAATTCGTTGGCCTTATTGAACCAGGAAATGGGCTTGAATCTGTCGATCGAGCGCTTTCGGCCGAACTTGGTGATCGCCGGCTGCGCTGGCTATGAGGAAGACACCTGGCGCGAAATACGGATCGGCGACATCGATTTTCGCCTGCCGAAGCCCTGTTCGCGCTGCGCGGTGCCGACGATCGACCCGGACAGCGCGGAAACCGGCAAGGAACCGTTGGTAACGCTGAACCGCACCCGAAAATGGCAGAACAAGGTGTATTTCGGTCAGAATGCGCTGCATGACCGATGCGGCGAATTGGCGGTCGGCGATAGTGTTCATATCAAGTCGACAGGGCCCAGGCAGCCGCCGTTGTGAGGCTGGAGCGGCTTCAGTCGCCCTTGCCGCATGATCGAATTCCTGGCGGTTTTTACGCGGCGATAAACATTTTCAAAATTTCTCCCGCATCCGCCATGCCTTTATGCAGATGCTGCTCGATCTCCCTCATCGTGATCTCGCCTTCGGTTTTGCCCGCCGCCCAGTTCGCGACGACCGCCAGCGCAGCATAGTCGATGCCGAGTTCCCGGGCCAGGGCCGCTTCGGGCATGCCGGTCATGCCGACCAGATCGCAGCCGTCCCGCTCCATGCGGCGGATTTCGGCCGTGGTTTCCAGGCGCGGGCCTTGTGTACAGCCATAGGCGCCCAAGGGAGAAACCCGGATATTCGCCTTCGCGGCTGCCGTAATCAGACCGGTGCGCAGTTTTTGGCTGTACGGGTAGGTGAAATCGATATGGGTGACCGCGTCGTCTTGATCTTCGAAAAAGGTATGCTTGCGGCCGTAGGTATAATCGATGATCTGATCCGGAATCGCGATATGCGCCGGCCCCATCTCCTCGGTAATGCCGCCGACCGCCGCGACCGCGATGATCTGTTCGACGCCGAGTTGTTTGAGCCCGAAGATGTTCGCGCGGTAATTGATTTTATGCGGCGGAATCGAGTGCGGGTTGCCGTGCCGGGCCAGAAAAATCACTTCGCGTCCGTGCAGGTCGCCGGTCAGAAATTCAGCCGAAGGTTGGCCGTAGGGCGTGGTCAAGGCGTCGCGCTTGACGATGGTCAGTCCGCCAAGCTGCGTAAGCCCTGTGCCGCCGATGATCGCGAGCTTGCTCATGCAGTACCGTCCTTGCAGGCATAGATGCCGGCCGCGTTGCGTAAATAGCCTTTATAGTCCATGCCATAGCCGAACAAATAGCGGTTTTCGGTTTCGACGCCGACGAAATCGGCCTTAATCGGTTTCTCCTGATCGAGCCTTTTATCGACCAACACCGCGCTATAGACCGCTTCCGCGCCTTGTTCGAGGCAATGATCGACGATCGCTTTCAACGTGATGCCTTCATCGAGAATATCGTCGACGACCAGCACCGTTCGTCCATGCAGAGGCGTTGTGGGTTTCAGCGTCCATTCGAGCGTGCTGCCCATTATTTTATTCTGATAGCGGCTCGCGTTGACCGCGTCGATCGTCAGCGGCATGGTCAGCCGCGTCAGCAGGCGTCCTGCCGCGACGATGCCGCCGTTCAACACGCACAGAAAAACCGGATTAGTTCCGAGCAGTTCTCGGTTGATTTGCTCGGCCATCTGATCGAGCGCCGCTTCGACTTCCTGTTCGCCGAATAATAAATCGGCCGTTTCTTGTACTTGTTGAATTTCGTTTAACATGAATGAAAAGTGTGGTTGATCTGATCGGAAATTTGCCGCCATTGTACCGAATTCAGCAGTTGATCGCGGTTAAATTGCGGTTTGCCGCGCATCGCGGCGAGCCGGCTTTCCCGAAGCGGTTGCTTTTGGATCGGCAGCGCCTCGAGTATCTGTTCTGCAGCGGCCGGATTATTGCAGACCAGTACCATGTCGCAGCCGGCGGCAAGCGCCATTTGGGCGCGCTCGGGGTAGCCGCCGGCCCAGGAGGCGCCGGCCATGCTCAAATCGTCGCTGAATACGGCGCCGTTAAAGTGTAACTCTTGGCGCAAAATCCGCTGAATCCAGAACGGCGAAAAACCGGCAGGCTTGTCGTCGACCGCGGCAAACACCACATGCGCCGGCATCACGCCCTCGAGCCCCTCGCCGATCAGCCGTTTGAAAGGGAGCAAATCCTTGGCTTTAATGCTGTCCAGGCTGCGTTCATCAATCGGCAAGGCCAGATGCGAATCGGGCGCGACGGCGCCATGTCCCGGAAAATGTTTGCCGGTTGCGGCCATGCCGGCCGCGCGCATGCCTTTCCTGAAGGCCGAAGCCAGTTCCGCGGCGAGTTCGGGATCGGTCGAAAACGAGCGGTTGCCGATGACTTGGCTGATGCCGCAATCGACATCGAGCACCGGCGCGAAGCTAAAATCGACGCCGACCGCGAGTAATTCGCTCGCCATCAGCCAGCCGGCGGCTTCGGCTAGTTCCGGCTTTTCCGCATAACGCATAGCCGGGGGCAAACGCGTGAAGCCGTTTTGAAAGCGCTGCACGCGACCGCCTTCCTGATCGACCGCGATCAAGATCTCGCCGCCGCGCGCCTGGCGTATGCTTGCGCTCAAAGCTTCGATCTGTGCCGGGCTTTCGTAATTGCGCGAGAAGAAAATTACCGCACCGGTATTCGGATGGCGGATTTTGTCGATTTCATGCGCGGCCAGGGTAAGACCCTCGACATCGAGCATGACCGGGCCGAGCGAAGGGTTTGTCGTCATGGTCTGAATGGTTTAATTAATGAATCAGTCGATACCTTATACGTACCTTCAAACTCAATTTACCGGAACGCTCTGATAAAGGTACACGCCGCGCCCTACGAGAGCGACGTTTCGGGAAATTGTTTTGCACAAATTCTTTAGTTCAGCTTGAAAAGGGTATAAAAATTCCGCGTCGAGAGCTTCGCGATCTCTTCGAACGATGTATTGCGCAATTCGGCGATTTGTTCGGCGACGTAACGCACATAGGTCGGGTAATTCGGTTTGCCGCGGAACGGGACAGGCGCCAGATAAGGCGAGTCGGTTTCGATCAGAAAGCGGTCTGCCGGAATTTTTTTCGCGACTTCCTTGATTTCCTGGGCGCTGTTGAAAGTCACGATGCCCGAGAACGAGATATAAAAATTCAAGGCGAGCGCTTGCTCAGCAAATTCCCAGTTTTCGGTGAAACAATGAATGATCCCGCCGCAGGTTTCGGCGCCTTCTTCGCGCAAAATGCGCAGCGTGTCCTCGCGGGCTTCGCGGGTATGAATGATCAGCGGCTTGTTCAACGCTTTTGCGGCGCGGATATGGGTGCGGAAACGGTCGTGCTGCCAGCCGAGATCGCCCGTGCTGCGGAAATAATCCAGGCCGGTTTCGCCGATGCCGATCACCTTCGGATGGCTGCCCAGTTCGATCAACTGCTCCACGGTAGGTTCGAAGCCTTCATGCGCGTTCGGATGCACACCGACCGTGGCCGAGATTTGCGGATGGTCCTTGACCAGATCGAATAGCGCGGGATACGCTTCCATGTCGATCGAGATGCAGAGCATGTGCTCTATTTGGTGGTTTTTCGCGTCTTTCAGAAAGCAGGAGAAATCGTTTTGATAAGGTTCGAGGTCGATGCGGTCGAGATGGCAATGCGAGTCGATGAGCATGGGGCTTGAGGTCAATATCTAGCGGGCAAAAAGAAAGTGCCGGGATTCGGAAACGGGGAGAGATGCGAAATGCAGTCCTGCTCACCCCATAGCGGCAATCGATGCCGGTATGGGGTGATATTTTACGCGATTGGGTGCGAGCCGTGTGTAAAAATTGGGTTACGGGTTTTACATCGTATGCGTCTGCCGTTCCGATTCGAGCGCGCCGGCCAGATGGTTTTCGATTTTATTTCGCGCCTGGCCACCGTCCTGGTCGCTGAATTGCACGCCGATGCCCGATGTGCGGTATACGCCGCCGGGCGGATTTTTCCAGATGATCTTGCCGGCTATCGGCAGTCGTTCGGTTTCATCCATCAGGCTCAGTAAAATAAACACTTCCTGGCCCATTTCATAAGACCGAGTGGTCGGAATGAACAGGCCGCCGTTGGTCACGAAGGGCATGTAAGCCATGTACAACGCGCTTTTATCCTTGATCGATAATGACAAGATGCCTTGCCGGGGATTATTGGGGTCCGCCATGATGTTCAGCTCCGGTTGAGTTCAGACCATTGAATCAAAATTTCTTCCAACATCATCTGTTTATTGATTTGGCTATCGAGCCGTTCGCGTGCGGCCAACAACAAATCGTACAACTGATAAAGTTTTTTTAAGTCTAGTTGTCCGGACAGTTCTTGCAAGGGGGAGCGGAGACGGGATTCCTGCAATAGATTGCCTTCCGACCGGAATTTACATTTGATCAGGTCAATCAGCCAGGAAGTCAGCCACGAGAGCAGAGAGGGGAGCGGCAGTTTTTGCCAGTCTTCGGCAATCACGATCGGGCTTGCGCGATGTTTGGCGATGTCGAGCCAGGCCTTGAAACAGTCGCCCTGGACCGCCAAGGCCTGCTCGTTCGCATAGTGCAGGGCGGCGAACGGCGCATTCCGGGCCAGCGTGGCCAAGGCTTCCGCATCGGCGATCGACTGCGCTTTGAGCCAAGCCACGACGGTAGCGCTGTCGGGCGGATTGACGGCTAAGCGCTGGCAGCGGCTGGCGATTGTGATCGGCAGTTTGGCGGGTTTTGCGGTAATCAACAAGATCACCGTGCGTTCGGTCGGTTCTTCGAGACATTTTAAAAACGCATTCGCGGCCGGTCGGTTCAATTGATCGGCCGGATCGATGATCACGATGCGGTAGGTGTCATATTGCGGTTTTAATTGCGTATCGACGATCAGTTCGCGAATTGTGTTGATGCCGATCGCTTTGCCGGGTTCGTCAGGACTTACCACGAACAGATCGGGGTGGTTGCCGGCGGCATGCAGTTTGCAGCCATGGCAATGGCCGCAGGCTTCGTTGTCGGCATTTGGCGCATGGCAGAGCAGGGTGGCGGTGAAGTGTTCGGCCAGTTCGCGCTTGCCGAGGCCTTTGTTGCCGGTGATCAACAGTGCCTGCGGGATGCGCTGCTGGCGGATATAGCCGCACAGCTGACGCCATTGGGCTTGTTGCCAGGGCAGTAACGGTTTCATCGCAACAGAGCCGAAAGCGAATCGGCGAGCGCGGCTTGCACATCGGGCAACGGACGGTCGGCCGCGACGATCTTGATTCTTTCCGGGTGTTGTTCGGCTTGCTTTAGATAGGCCAGGCGGACATCTTCGAAAAACTGGCGTTTTTCGGCTTCGAAACGGTCTGCCTCGCCTCGCCGTTCCCTCGCGCGCGCCAACCCTGTCTCGGCCGGTGCGTCGAGCAGCAAAGTCAGATCGGGCCGCAAGGAGCCTTGCACCAGATGTTCAAGCCAGGCAATCGTCGATAATTCCATGTGCCGCGCGCCGCCTTGGTAGGCGTAGGTCGCATCGGTAAAGCGGTCGCACAGCACCCATTCGCCTTTGGCCAGCGCCGGTTCGATCACATGCCGTATATGCTGCGCCCGAGCGGCGAACATCAGCAACAATTCGGTGGTCGCGGCGATCGATTCGCCATTTTTGTCGAGCAGCAACGCACGGAGCTTTTCGGCCAGCGGGGTGCCGCCGGGTTCGCGAGTGATCACGACCGGGATGTTTCGAACCTTTAGAAAATCATGCAGAAAGATCAGGTTCGTGCTTTTGCCGACGCCTTCACCGCCTTCCAGTGTGATGAATTTACCGCGTGCGATACTGGTCATTTTTTTGTTTCTGAAAGAGCTTGACCGCATGATTGTGGTCTTGCAGGGTCGATGAAAACACATGCGTGCCGTTGCCCTTGGCGACAAAATACAGGCTGTTGCCGGTATCGGGATGCAATGCGGCATGGATGGCGTCGCGTCCCGGCATCGCGATCGGCGTCGGCGGCAGTCCTTTGATCAGATAGGTGTTGTAGGGAGTCGGGTTTTTTAAATCCTGCTCGCCGATATTACCGTGATAGTTGTCGCCCATGCCATAGATTACAGTCGGGTCGGTCTGCAAAGGCATGCCTTTTTGCAGACGGCGCACCATTACCCCCGCGATCAAGGGCCGTTCCTCCTCCGCGCCGGTTTCTTTTTCGATGATAGAGGCGAGAATCAACGCCTCGTAGGGCGAGTTGAGCGGCAAATTGGCCGTTCTTTGCGGCCATTCTTCCTGCAGTACCGACTGCATTTTGTCGTAGGCCCTTTTCAACAAAGAGACATCGGACATGTTTTTCTCAAAGAAATAAGTATCCGGAAAAAACAGGCCCTCGGTTTTGCTTTCAGTGATGCCGATATGGGCGCGTAATACTTCCGGGGACGTTTCGTTGAGTGTGTGTTGGATATGCGGATTGCTCTTCATTTCGGCCAGGATCTCCGCAAGGCTCCAGCCTTCCGGAAAGGTGATGCTGTGTTGCCGGGTTTTGCCTTCCGCAATCTGGTCGATAATTTCGGGCAGGGTTAGGCCGGTCGTGAATTCATATTCGCCGGTCTTCAGTTTGGCGGCCGATTGTTTTTGGAGTGCGATAATCTTGAACCATAAAGCGCTGACCTTTAGATGCTGTTCGGCAAGTTTCTCGGCGATCCGGGTCATCGAATCGCCCTTGACGATTTCGATTACGACCGAATTGTCCCTGACGACAGGCGCATGCAGGGCTTGGCGGTAGTCCATCCATGCCCAGCCACCGGTAAAACTGATGAATAATAAGGTCAAACCAATGATTTTATTGCTCACTGCGAAGCGTCTCTTGTTTATAATCGGCTAGCCATTGCCGGATCTTCCGGGTGATGGGTCCCGGTTTGAAAACGGTCTGATCGATCTGTTTGACCGGCCAGATGCCGATGATCGAGTTACAGACAAAGATTTCATCGGCCGATAATAATTGTTCGAGGGAATAACTCCGTTCATATAACGCAAGTTGGTGCTGTTCCGCAAGCTGCATAATGAGGCCGCGAACGATTCCGGCAATGCCGCTTTGTCCAAGGGGGGCGGTATATACGGCATGATCCTTTACATAAAACAGGTTGGTCATCGTGCCTTCGATCACATGGCCGACGCTGTCCAGCATGATGCCTTCGTGAATGGTTTGATCGGTCCATTCGGCACGGGCGAGAACCTGTTCCAGGCGGTTCAAATGTTTGATACCGGCCAGGGCCGGATTGATGCCGAGGCGGTTTTTGCAAATGCGGGTATTGATGCCCTCGGTACTAAACGAGTTCGGG
This sequence comes from Methylomicrobium sp. Wu6, assembly GCF_035916875.1. Lineage (NCBI taxonomy): Bacteria > Pseudomonadati > Pseudomonadota > Gammaproteobacteria > Methylococcales > Methylococcaceae > Methylomicrobium > Methylomicrobium sp. Wu6. The sequence goes on along the minus strand of NZ_JAXUHN010000053.1, from coordinate 15,250 downwards.
TAGTCGGGGTAGGGATGCAAGCTTAGGATCCGGGTCGCTTGAATCGTCTCGGGACGCCGATATCCCCGTCCGCCGGAGCCCGAAGTCACGATGATTTTGAGTACGGCCTCGGCTAGGGAATGTTTGCACAATATTTCGGCTTCTTCGGCCAGAATCTCCGGCGCGGGAAACGGGATCGCGAGCCGCCCGCAACCGGCTTCAAGCCGCTTTAGATGCCGATCGAAAAAAACCGGCTGCCGGCCTTTGATTTCGATCGTTTCGAACAAGCCGTCGCCGTATTGCAGGCCGCGGTCCGAAACGGGCAGGGTCTCTCTAGGTTCACCATTGACCAGCAGCATTGGCGGATGCGACAACCCCGCTCGGGATCATCGCTTATTCGTAGCGTTTGAAAATCAATGTGCCGTTGGTGCCGCCAAATCCGAATGAGTTCGACATCGCGATATTGATCTTCATGTCGCGCGCGACATTCGGGACATAATCGAGATCGCATTCGGGATCGGGGTTGTCCAGGTTGATCGTCGGCGGCGCGATCTGGTTTTTGATGCTAAGAGAGGTCAATACCGCCTCAATACCGCCGGCCGCGCCGAGCATGTGGCCGATCATCGACTTGGTCGAACTGACCGCGACGTTGTAGGCGTGATCGCCCAGCGCCGCCTTCATCGCCTGGGTTTCACCTATATCGCCGGCCGGCGTCGAGGTGCCGTGCGCGTTGATATAGTCGATTGCTTCCGCATTCAAACGGGCATCGCGCAAGGCATTGCGCATGCAGCGCGCCGCGCCTTCGCCGCCGGGTGACGGGGTGGTCATGTGATAGGCGTCACCGCTCATACCGTAGCCGACCACTTCCGCGTAAATTTTTGCACCGCGTGCTTTCGCGTGTTCGAGTTCTTCGAGTACGACCACGCCCGCTCCGTCGCTGAGTACGAAACCGTCGCGGTCTTTATCCCAAGGCCGGCTGGCCGTGGCGGGGCTGTCGTTCCGTCGCGACAAGGCTTTCGCCGAAATGAAACCGCCCATGGCGGTCGGCGAAGTCGTGCAGCGTTCGGCGCCGCCGGCCACCATCACGTCCGCATCGCCGTGTTGGATCAGTCGTACCGAATCGCCGATGTTGTGGGTGCCGGTGGCGCAGGCGGTCACGATCGCAAAATTCGGTCCTTTTAGGCCGTATTTGATCGACAGATTGCCGGAAATCATGTTGATGATGTTGCCTGGCACGAAAAACGGCGAAATCCGGCGCGGACCGCTTTTTTCGTACAGCGCGTAACATTCTTCGATGCCTGTCACGCCGCCGATGCCGGCGCCGATCGCTACGCCGATCCGTTCCGCGTTGGCTTCGGTCACTTCGATGCCGGAATCCTCGAATGCCTGACAGCCTGCCGCCATGCCGTAATGAATGAAGCCATCCATGCGCTGCGCGTCTTTGGCCGGGATGTATTGGGTAACATCGAAGTTCCGAATCACGCCGCCGAAGGTGGTCGCGAAAGGAGAAATATCAAAGGAATCGATGGGGCCGATGCCGCTTTTGCCGTTGATAATGCCGTCCCAGGTTTCGGCTACCGTGTTTGCTAAAGGTGTAATGGCGCCCAAACCGGTGATTACGACTCGACGTGTGCTCAATGTGGTTACCGTGTGGAATCTGTGGTTTAGAAAAATCGTGGGGTAAAAAGTTAGTGGATGCGCAGAATGTCATCCACTAATGAATCGCTACTATCAGGTGTTCTTTTCGACGTAGTCGATCGCTTGCTGAACAGTGGTGATTTTTTCAGCTTCTTCGTCCGGAATTTCGCACTCGAATTCTTCTTCAAGCGCCATAACGAGTTCAACGGTGTCAAGAGAGTCGGCGCCCAGATCATCTACGAAAGATGCGTCATTGGCGATATCTTCTTTAACGCCCAATTGCTCTGCAACAATTTTTTTTACTCGTTGTTCAACATTACTCATGATTATTATCCTCAAGCAATGTAAATATACTATTAATATAAATCATATATTTACAATGATATTGTTATTGGTGTTACTAGAAATCCCGTCCACGGAAATTCCAGACGGTAGCGAAAATTATACTGTAATCTGAATTTAAAGTCACAATATTAAGCTGACCGCCCGGAGGTAAGGCCGTGGCTAGGCGAGAGAGGAAGTTTATGGCATATACATGCCGCCATTCACATGCAGGGTTTCTCCGGTAATATAGGCCGCGCCCGGCGAGGCAAGGAACGATACCGCATGCGCGATTTCCTCGGGCGCACCGAGGCGTTCCAGCGGAATCGAAGCCAGCAGCGAGGTTTTGATGTCGTCGCTCAGGTCCTTGGTCATGTCGGTATCGATGAAGCCGGGCGCGACCACGTTTACGGTGATATTCCGCGAGCCGACTTCCTTGGCCAGCGATTTGCTGAAACCGGCGATGCCGGCTTTCGCGGCGGCATAGTTGGCCTGGCCGGCGTTGCCGGTCGAACCGACGACCGAGGAAATGCTGATGATGCGGCCGGTGCGTGCCTTCATCATGCCGCGGAGTACCGCCTTGCTCATCCGGAAAACCGAGGCGAGGTTGGTGTTGATGATCGCATCCCATTCCTCGTCCTTCATCCGCATCAACAGATTGTCGCGGGTAATGCCCGCATTGTTGACCAGCACGGTCGGCGCGCCGAATTCGTCATTGACGGTTTTGATTGCCTCGGCAATCGAATCGGAGTCCGCGACATCGAGACGCAAGCCCTTGCCGTTTTCGCCGAGATAAGCCGAGATGGCTTCCGCACCGGTTTCGGTGGTCGCGGTGCCGACCACGAAAAAACCGTCGCCGGCCAGTCTTTCGGCAATCGCCTTGCCGATGCCGCGGCTGGCGCCCGTCACTAAAGCGACTTGTTTAGCCATTTAACAGCTCCAAAGTAGTGTGTAAAGATTTGCTATCGAAGATCGACAGATGCTCGGCATCCTTCACGATACGTTTGTTCAGCCCGATCAGGACCTTGCCGGGGCCGCATTCGACAAAGCGGGCGACGCCTTGGTCGTGCATGAATTTGATCGAATCGACCCAGCGCACCGGTTTGTAGAGTTGTTCTTTCAGGGCGTTGCGAATCACTTCCGGCGCGCTGTGCGCCATCACGTCGGTATTATGGATCAACGTGATGTCAGGGCTTTTAATTTGAATCCGCAATAATTCTTCTTTGAGTTTTTCGGCCGCGCCGGCCATCAGGGCGCAGTGCGACGGCACGCTGACCGGCAGCAGCACCGCGCGTTTGGCGCCGAGGGTTTGCGCTTCGGAAATCGCGCGCTGAACCGCGTCCGCATTGCCGGCGATTACGACCTGGCCCGGCGCATTGAAGTTGACCGCGGCGACGACTTCGCCCTGCGCGGCTTTATCGCAGGCTTCCGCGACCTGATGATCCTCGAGGCCTAAAATCGCGGCCATTGCACCGATGCCCTGCGGTACAGCTTCCTGCATCAGGCGTCCTCGCGTCGCGACCAACCGGATTGCATCTTCGAAAGCGATCGCGTTCGCGGCGACCAGGGCGCTATATTCGCCGAGGCTATGACCTGCGGTCCAGGCCGGGCGGACGCGGCTTTGCTTATTCCAGATTTCCCAGATTGCAACGCCTGCGGCCAGCATCGCGGGTTGGGTGTTGTGGGTCTGATTCAGCTCGGCTTCGGGTCCTTCGCTGACCAGTTTCCATAAATCCTTGCCCAAGGCATCGGAGGCGCGCTCGAATGTCTGTTTGATTTCGGGGAAACCGCTCGCAAGATCGGTCATCATGCCGACCGACTGGGATCCCTGGCCTGGAAAAACGAAGGCTAAGTCGTAGGTTTGTGTGCTCATGGATGCGTCAAAATACTCGCTGAAACATTGGGTATATTTTTTGATGTTCAGAATTAAGGTACAAGGCGTGGAATGATTTTTCCTGTACCTTGGTTTTAATACTTCAACAACGCCGAACCCCAGGTAAAGCCGGCGCCAAATGCTTCCAGCAAGACGACCTGGCCGCGCTGGATGCGCCCGTCGCGAACCGCTTCATTGAAGGCAAGCAGCACGGAGGCGGAGGAGGTGTTGCCCTGGTTTTCGAGCGTGACAATGACCTGCTCCATAGACATTTTCAATTTCTTCGCGGTTGCCTGGATGATCCGGATATTGGCCTGATGCGGCACCAACCAGTCGATCGACTCTTTCTCCAGCGCGTTGGCTTCGAGTGTTTCATCGACGATACGGCCGAGCGTATTGACCGCGACCTTGAAGACCTCATTGCCGCGCATGCTGATATAGCCCGGTTCATGCTGGTAACCGTTCGGCGCCGCCTGCGGATTCGGGCAAAACAGCAGTTCTTCGTATTCGCCGTCCGAATGGATGTGGGTCGACAGGATGCCGGTTTCTTCGGAGGCGCCCAACAGGATTGCGCCGGCGCCGTCGCCGAACAGGACGCAGGTGGTGCGGTCGGTCCAATCGACAATGCGCGAGCAGATTTCGGAGCCGACGACCAGGACATTGCGGGCCGCGCCGGTCTTGATATATTGGTCGGCGATGCTCAAGCCGAAAATCGCGCCGGAACAGGCGGCCTGTACATCGAAGGACACGCAGTTTTTGATGCCGAGACGCTGCTGCAACAAACAGCCGGTGCTCGGATAAACGCGATCCGGCGTGCCGGTCGCGACGATGATCAGATCGATTTCCTCGGGGGCGATGCCGGCTATCTCGATCGCCTGACGAGCGGCGATTTCAGCCATGCTGGACGCGGTTTCGTCGGCCCCGGCGATGCGGCGGCTTTTGATGCCGGTCCGTTCGAAGATCCAGCTATCGGAGGTGTCAACCGTTTCCGAAATTTGGGCGTTCGTTAAAATTTCCGATGGAAGATAACCACCGGTGCCGATGACTCTTGAATAGCGGGTCATGAGTGCGTTTCCAAAGACAGGTTTTGTTCGACCTGCTGGCTGATTTTTTTGATGACGTCTTTTTTAACCTCAATTTCAGCCAACTGGATTGCGGTTTTGAACGCCAATATGTCGGCGCCGCCGTGGCTTTTGATCACCAGCCCGCGCAAGCCGAGAAAACTGGCGCCGTTGTAGAGGCGAGGGTCGATGCGCTTTTTGAATGAGGATAAAACCGGATAAGCGACCAGGCCTGCCGCTTTAGTCAGTAGGCTCTTCGAAAAAGCTTCCTTCAACAGCGTACCGATCATCTTGGCGGCGCCTTCGATCGATTTGAGCGCGACGTTGCCGACAAAGCCGTCGGTCACGATCAGGTCCACCCTGATCGCGCCCGCGTTCAATGAATTGCCTTCGACATAGCCTATATAATTCAACGGCGACGCTTCGAGCAGTTTGGCGGCGGCCTTGACCTGCTCGTTGCCCTTCATCTCTTCCTCGCCGATATTCAGCAAGCCGACTCGCGGCGATTCGATGTTTTCGACCGCCTTGACCAGTTCGGCGCCCATTACCGCAAATTCGAACAGATGCTGCGCCGTGCAATCGACATTCGCGCCGAGGTCGAGCACATGGGTGTGGCCATGAATGGAAGGGAGTGTCGAAATGATCGCGGGGCGATCGATGCCCGGGATCATTTTGAGCACGAAACGGGCCGTTGCCATCAGTGCGCCGGTATTGCCGGCGCTGACGCACGCATCGGCTTGACCGTCGCGCACGAGGTTGATCGCGACCCGCATCGAAGAGTCTTTTTTGTTTTTTAAGGCTTTCGACGGCGGTTCATCCATGTCGACGCATTGGGATGCGTGATGCACCGTCAGTCTGTCGCGATAGGTTTCGATCTCGGTTCCCAACTTCTGTTTGATGGTGGTTTCGTTGCCTACCAGAATCAGCTTTAAGTCCGGATTATTCTTCAAACAATCCAGCGAGGCCGGGATCGTTACTTCAGGGCCGTAATCCCCGCCCATCGCATCAATCGAAATAGTCAGGCTCACCTTAACCGATGTCTCCGCATTAAAAAATAAAAAACCGAACCGGCAAGGGTTCGGTATCGTGTCGAGTTAAAGCCCGAAGCTTATTCTTCGTCGCTGGTGGTTGTGATTTGGCGGCCTTTGAAATAGCCATCCGGCGTTACGTGATGACGCAGATGGGTTTCTCCGGTCAATGGGTCTTGCGACAGCGCGCGACTGGTCAATGCGTCGTGCGAACGGCGCTGGCCGCGTCTTGAACGGGAAACTTTACTTTTTTGTACTGCCATGAGGGCTCTCCAGATTTTTTAAGTGGGTTAAAATGGAAAAAGGATTATCCTGTTTTTTTTGCCGATCCGCCTCCGCTTGACCCGGAGTGCGACTGCCCGTATCCTCAATCTTGCAGGGCTCGGGATGTTTCGGGTATTGGGGAAGATTCAACAACAATTCGTCTTCGATGATGTTCTGTAGAAGAATTTTTTCTTCTTCGATGAACAAAGGCTCGAAATCCGGAGGCAAGCGGTCGACCTGCTCCAGGGAATTGACGATGCCCAGATGGACTTCCGCTTGTACGGGCCAATCAAGAGCTTTTAGGCAATTCTGGCAGACCAGTTGCAGATGGGTTTCAATCTTCCCTTCGATTTTGACCAGTCTCCCTTCACGGCTGAAAAAAAGATCGATCACGACGTTGCCGGTGGTATCGGACAGCATGTCGCCGAGGCGGCCAAAATCTTTTAGCGAAAGCTCCCCCTTAAGCTCACTGCGCTTATCGGCGAGGTGAAGCGGGTCAATATATTTGGGCAGGCGAGCTAACATAAATGAATAATCTTATCGTGAAACCCTGTTATGGTCAAATACTAAATGATTTTAAGGTCTTACCGCGAAGCGTCGGAATCGGAAACATGCAAATGAAAAAATTATTCGTTTATAGCCATGGCAAGGACAGCGTGCCCTGGGGCGACAAAACGCTGGCATTTGCCGAGGTCGCCAAAAAACAGGGTTATCAGGTCGAAAGCCCTGATTACCGCGGGCAATCCGACCCCGACCTGCGCGTGCGGCTATTGCTGGCGACCGATTGGAGGACTTTTGACCATGTTGTGCTGGCTGGATCGAGCATGGGCGCTTATGTGTCCGCGGTCGCGGCGGCGACGATCAAACCCGCCGGTCTGTTTTTGCTGGCGCCGGCGATTTATCTGCCCGGTTATCGGCAAACGGCATTCACGGCGCCGAAAGGATGCACTTGGGTTTATCACGGCTGGCAAGACGACATAGTGCCGCCGGATCATGCATGGCGCTTTTGCCGGGAACATCGGGTTCGCCTGACGATGCTGGACGCCGATCATCGTTTGCTGAGCGAATTGCCGTTTTTAACGGGAGAATTTGAGCGGTTTTTACTGGGATTGTCGAGAGACGAAAATAACGGGAAGGCCTCGGTGTAATACAACCTTAATAATGGTGTTTTTGCACCGTTTTACTCCCTGCAATACAATTTTTTGTAACAAAAAAATAAATAAAACAATAGGATAGTTATTTTATTCGGGCTGGCATGGTATTCGCTATGGCCTAGGCATCTATAAATGATGGAGAGGCTAATGTTGAGTACCATGTCGTCCGGCTCGCCCAGCACGGGGATTGCCGGTTTAAAAGAAAATTGGCGCGTCGACCTGTTGTCTGGCTTTTTGGTGTTTTTGATCGCCCTGCCTTTGTGTTTGGGTATTTCGATGGCATCCGGCTTTCCGCCGTCGGCCGGGCTGATTACCGCGATCATTGGCGGTATAGTGGTCTCGAGGATCAATGGTTCGTTCATGACGATCAACGGCCCCGCTGCCGGTTTGATCGTGGTCGTGCTGGATGCGGTGCAAAACCTCGGCCAGGGCGATGCGATGGCGGGTTACCGCTATACGCTGGCCGCCATCGTGGTCGCCAGCGCGCTGCAAATTGTGTTAGGTTTGTTCAAGGCAGGGCGTCTCAGTTCGTTTTTTCCGGCCTCGGTCGTGCATGGGATGCTGGCCGCTATCGGGATCATCATCATGGCGAAACAAATCCATGTGATGCTGGGCGTGACGCCGGAAAAAGGCAGTCTGTTTTCCACGATCGCGCAAATCCCGCACAGCATCATCAATCTGAATCCCGAAATCGCGATGATCGGTGTGACCAGCATCGCGATTCTGATCTTCTGGCGGGTGGTCCGGGAACCGCAACTCAAGATGTTGCCGGCGCCGATCCTTGTAGTGTTGGCGGGCATCGGTCTGGCGCGTTTTTATGATCTGGATCATGAGCACATGTATTTGTTCCTGCCGGATGCGAGTTTCCTGCCGCATCATGAGGCCACGGTCGGACCTAAGTTTCTGGTCGCGATTTCGGATAATTTTTTGTCCAGTTTTTATTTTCCGGATTTCTCGAAGATCGCGACGGCCGAATTTTGGGAAGCGGTGGTCACGATTTGCCTAGTCGGCAGTCTCGAAAGTTTGCTTAGCGCTGTCGCGGTCGATAAGCTCGATCCTTATCGCCGGCATTCGAATCTGGACCGCGACTTGACCGCGGTCGGTGTCGGCAATCTGGTGTGCGGCATGATCGGCGGTTTGCCGATGATTGCCGAAATCGTCCGTAGTTCGGCCAACTGCAATAACGGCGCGAAAACCGGTTGGGCCAATTTTTTTCACGGCGTGTTTTTGCTGTTGTTCGTGGTGCTGTTTCCACGCTTGATTCACAGCATTCCCTTGGCGTCGCTGGCATCTCTGCTTGTTTTTACGGGTTTTCGCCTGGCTTCGCCGAAGGAATTCGCCAAAGTGATGGGGATAGGCAAGGAACAGTTGTTCATGTTCGTAGTGACCATCATCGGCGTATTGGCGACCGATTTGCTGATCGGCGTCGCGATCGGGATCGCGGCCAAATTTGCGATCCATATGCTCAGGGGCGTCAGATTGAATAATCTGTTCAAGATTCACTTCGTTTTGGAACCCATGGAAGACGGTTCGCTACTGGTCGAAATCGTCGGCGCGGCGATTTTCTCTAACTTTCTGAAGCTGAAAACCGCGCTGGCCGGGATTGACAAGGGCAAGCATGTAATCTTTCAATTGAGCAATGCCTATATGATCGATCATACCGTGATGGAATTTCTGCACGAATTCCAGCACAATTATGAAGCGCAAGGCGGCGCCTGTGAGTTTTTCGGCATGGAATTCCATGATACTTATTCGCGCCATCCGTTGGCGGTGCGCAAAATGAAAAGAGATCATATGTGCAGACGGCGCTCCGATCATCATGGTTTGCCGAAATACACAAATGGAAAGAAGCTTTCGGAGAAGGAAATAGTGTAGCTTGCAGGTCGGGGCGCAGAAAACTTGCGCCCCGACCTCGAGCGCTTACCATCGTGCTCAAATAACTTATGCAATTTTTGAATAGCCCCGTCCAACACCGCGTGTTGGCTTTTTTGCTGTTGATGTCGTTAGTGCTGGTGATGTTCGTCGGCATGATCTGGCGCAACCTGCATCATTTCAACACCGTTTTTTCGCATGTCAATTATTCGCACAGCGTGCAGCATGCGTCGGTAGCGCTGCAAAAATCGCTGATCGATTATTTGATCAAAGTCAGCGTGCTTGTCGAGCCTGAAAGTTTACGGCCGACGATCGATACGTTGAATGGTACGGTCGCCGAATTGAATGCATTGTTCGCAGAAAGCGGATTTTTGGCCGAAAGCACCGGCGGTAATATGCTCATCGTCAAAGGGATACTGGATGAATGGAAGCAACCCGGCGACAGCGAAAAACAGGAACGATTGATCAGCGCGTTGAATCTGCTCAGCGATACGCTGGACAATGAACTCGGGCAGCGCGAGAAGTTGCTTGGCCAGATCAGCGAGGATACGCAGACCGAGCTCGATCTGGCCGCGGTCACGTTCATCGCGATCGTGGTGGTCGCATTCGGTTTTTTTTACCGGCGGATTTTGCATCCCTTGCACGACCTGAGGCTGCTGCTGCAGCGTCTGACAGAAGGCAATTTTACCCGGATTACGACCGACCATCTCGATCCGTTGCTGTTACCGGTCTTCAGTAGTTATAACGACATGGTCAGCCATCTGGCCGATTTGGAGGAGGCGAAACGGCTGTACGCGCAATCCTTGCAGCGCGAAGTCAGGCTGGCGACACAGGCGTTGCTAGAACAACAGGCCAGTCTTGCTCGGGCCGAGCGGCTGGCCGCAGTCGGCGAAGTCGCGGCCGAACTCGCGCACGAAATTCGCAATCCGCTGGCGGGCATACAAATTGCGTTCAGCAATTTGCGCCGCGAAATCAATAACTCCGAACAACACGCCAGGATAGAACTGATCGGCAACGAGTTGAAACGGCTCGGTTATTTGCTCAATGATTTATTGAATCAAAGCCGCCATCTGCCGGAAGCCGCCGACGACATCGACATCGCGATGCTGATTCGCGATCTGGCGGCATTGACTCGATATCAAATCGCCGAAGCGATTCGCCTGGATATTGCCGTCGAGCCGCTCCTGCACGCGCGTTTGCCGTCAGGTGGCCTGCGGCAAGCCTTGCTGAATTTGATTCTGAATGCGGCCGATGCTCTGGAAGGCCGCGCCGGAACGATTCAGGTATCGGCCAAACAAGATAGCAAAGGCATACGGATCGACGTCACGGATGACGGCCCCGGCTTTTCTCGGGAATTGCTCGAACAGGGCATCCGGCCGTTTCGCACGACCCGGCAACGGGGCACCGGTCTGGGGTTGACGATGGTGCAGCGTTTTGTCAAGGATGCCGGCGGCAGCATCAATCTCACGAACCGGATGCCGCATGGCGCCCGTGTAACGTTATTTTTACCGGTCATCGATCAGGAGTCGCTTTGATGATAGAAACCTTGCTGATCATCGAGGATGAAAAACTGTTGGGTTCCGAGCTTTCGCTGCATTACCGGAAGGCGGGTTGGGAGGTGGTGTTGGCGGCTACACTGGCCGAGGCCGAAGACTGGCTTGTCAAAAAAAATCTGGCCCCTTTGCTGATTCTTTCAGATCTGAATCTGCCGGACGGCAATGCATTGGATTTGATGGAAAAAATGAAGATGAAGGCAGGGTTTGCCGAATGGCTATTTTTAACCGGTTACGGCAGCGTGCCCGATTCGGTTAGGGCATTGCGGTTGGGCGCCTATGATTTTTTGGAAAAACCTTGCGATCTTGAGCGCCTCGATCTGGTGGTTGCGAGCGCCGCGCGCAGCGCCACGATCGTCAGGCGGGTGCACGAACAGGCTAGCGTCGGTCATAAACGCTATTCGCCAAATGCCTATGTCGGCCGCAGCCGGCAGGCGCAGGAGATTCGGGACTTGTTGCAACGCTTGACCGAGGTGCCGTTTAGCGCCTTGATCATCGGCGGCGAAAGCGGGACCGGCAAAGGCCTGACCGCCAAAATTCTGCATTACGGCGGCGCCCGCACGCAGCAGCCGATGATTGAGGTCAATTGCGCCGCGCTGCCTCGTGAACTTCTCGAGTCCGAATTGTTCGGTCACGAGCCGGGCGCGTTTACCGGTGCGACCAGCCGGCATCGAGGTCTGCTCGAGCAGGCCGACGGCGGCACGTTGTTCATGGATGAAATCGGCGAAATGCCGCTCGATTTACAGGCCAAGCTGCTCAAAGCGATCGAGGATCACAAGGTGCGCCGGCTCGGCGGCGAGAAAGAGGTCAGCGTGGATGTGCAGATCGTTGCGGCCAGTAACCGCGATCTGGAGCAGATGGTGCGCGAAGGCGGTTTTCGCAGCGATCTTTATCACCGCTTGAGTGTTTTCAAGGTCATGTTGCCGCCACTCCGCGCCGCAAAAGAAGATCTCGAAGATTTGGTGCCGTTATTTGTCGCCGAATATAATGCGAAAGCGGGTCGGCGGGTCAAGGATATTCCCGATGAGGTCTGGATCAAACTGAAAAGCCATGACTGGCCGGGCAATGTGCGCGAATTGCGCAATGTGATCGAGCGTTGCGTCTTGTTTTCCGATGGCCCGGTTTTTCCCGGCCAATGGCTGCAATTGCCGGGCCAGGCGAGCGCGCCGGCGCAAGCAGGCGTGACCGATAAAAACATGCTGCTGTTGCCTTTGGACGGCAGCATGGCGCTCGACGACATGGATAAGTTCATCATCAAAACCGCGCTGGAACGCGCGGACTATAACCTGACTGCGGCCGCCAGGGATTTGGGCGCAACCCGAGAAACGCTGCGTTATCGTGTGCGAAAGTACAATCTTAGCGCAAAGGAATCCGATTAGATTGAAGAGTGTTTATTTTTCCTGATTAGAAAGATCCTTCAGCTTGTCGTAGCCAACGTGCTGGGCGAGGCCCGATAGTGGCCGCAGCGACGAATAGACGCAATGGGAGTGTCTCAAGATGGAAGCGCCGGTTAAAACGATAAACAAACGCACCGAGGTAACGGGTTCCGTATTTGGCAAAATCGAACGCATGGTAGGCGCCGCCCAAGCTGGTTTTGAGGTTGCTCAACACCGTGTTGATCCAATTGAACTCCAGCAAGTCGTTGGGCTTGCGGCCGTCCACGATGATGGCCCGGTGTTGGCAGCCAGCAGCGGTTACCCCGGCAAAACAGGCTAATCCATCGGAAGTGACGACGCAACCTGGCGAGAGGTCTCCGTTAGCCCAGTCGACAATCGCATTGCGCGTAAAACCCGGAACCGGTGCCATTTTAATATACGGAGGCCGGCCTTCGGTACTGAGCGAGATGGCCGCCACAAAAGGCACCTTGTTCTCGGAACCCCGCCCGGCCTTGCCGCCAGCCAATTCACCGCCGAGGTAAGCGTCATCTACCTGGACATTACCACTGGGTATCCCGTTCGACCATCGCCCGCATCAGCTTCTGCTGTATCAGCCAAGCCGTGGGGTAACTCACGCCCAGTTGCCGTTTCAGGTCGAGTGCCGACAAGCCAGTCTTGGCTTGACTGACCAGATAAATTGCCAAGAACCAAAGACTTAGCGCCAAGTGGGTGCTTTGGAACAAGGTGCCTGCGATCAGGGATGTCTGCAACCGGCAGCACTTGCATTGGAAGGCCTTATGTTTTCCTCCCTTGAGAAAATAGTAATCCGCGTGGCCGAACCCTGGGCAACGGAAGCCTTGCGGCCAACGTGAGGCTTCCAGTGTGTCCCCGCATTGCTCATCGGTGCCATACTGCTCAAGGAATGCAGGCAAGGACAAGCCTTGTTGGAATTGGATACGGTTCATGGCCATGGCAGTTTCTCTTGGGTGGGTTTGTTTGGGTCAGTATGCTCCTTATAATTGAGAAAATCTGGTTTGGCTGAAGAATCTTTCTAATCAGGTAAGATGTTGAGTATCCGAGAGTTGAGATCAAAAAGACTAATAAAATTTTTGTTTTTTGCATGATACCACTCCTCTGTATCGGATATGCCGATACTAATGTCCAAAAAATATCGTTTGTCTTATATGACTATAAGCTTTTGAATTAACAAGTACGGAGAAATAAATCTCTGTTTGATAGACAGCTATTGAATGGGTTGACAATTAATGTCTTCGTATCATAACGCAACCATCAACTTAAGGAGACGAAAATGGCTGATGAAATGACGGTAGCAGGGGAAAAAAACCGAAAACGATGGAATGTTCTTTGTTGTCCACTGGACCCATACCCCGGAAAATTGTCCAGGCAGGAGTAAAGAGGGTGCTCAAATGCTCATTGACTTCTGGGCTAAACGCGAGGAAGCCGCAAAAAAAGAAGTCAAGATTCATGGGGCCTATGTTGGAGCAACAGAGCATGTCTACTACATCATCGTGCAGGCTAAAGACTACCAGAGCATGCTTGAATTCTTTGTACCCCTTATCCCCCCGCAGCAAGGGGCCATCAATCCGGTGACAACGATGGATGAGTGGACAAAGTGTATTCAACCGGGAGATTAATAAGACTGATTATGATTTAAGAGAGGTAACCATGAACAAAATATTTCGTAGTAAAAACAAAATTATGCCGGTCGCTGTTATGATTGGCGCTTTTGTATTATTCCCCATCCAGCATGTCTTTGCACAGCCCCTTTATAAGGTCGAAGGGAACCGTGTCGATAAAGCTACTTTCAATGGCTGGAATATTTACAGAACAGAAGCTTGCGGAAGCTGCCATCAATCAACTGGAGAGGGCAACGTCAGTAATCCGAATTTACTCCACAGCATGAAAAACCTGACTAAAGAACAGTTCCGGCGGGTACTTGTTCAGGGCCGTGGGATCATGTATTCGTTCCGTGGCAACAAAATGGTGGTCGATGGCATTGACGACCTATATGCCTACCTTAAAGGCCGTTCCGAAGGAACTATTCCAGCGGGCGATCTGACGGAAATGAAGTAATAGATATAGCTTGGAAATGAATAACTGAGGTCGGAATAAACTCAATATCTGTCATAGTACTCAACCGGAGCGCGGCCATGCGATCATTTCTCATTTTTTCGCTTTCGTGGTCCGCGCCCAGTTGGTTTTACGTTTAGTCACTATGAGCGGTGTTGTTGCGTACGTAATAATTTCAACAAAAATAAGGAGAATTACGCCATGCCAAGCTATAAAGTCAAACTGAAATATAAGCGAGAAATCGCAGAGGGAACGATGGCGTTCCATTTTGAAAAGCCTGCAGGGTTTGTCTACAAAGCCGGACAATTCGCTGACTGTACCCTGATCAACCCTGATGAAACAGACGCCGAGGGGAACACACGAACATTTTCATTGGCAAGCGCTCCTTACGAAGAGGATCTTATGCTGGCGACACGAATGCGTGACACTGCGTTCAAGCGGGTATTAAAAACAATGGAGCCGGGCACGGAAGTGATGCTGGATGCTCCCCATGGCTCGTTCACGCTTCACAATAGTAAGAGCGTTCCAGCTGTTTTCTTAACCGGCGGTATTGGCGTTACCCCGGTGAGAAGTATTATTCTTCAAGCTCTTCACGATAGGGTTCAGCATCGGATCCTGGTCTTTTATTCCAATCGAAAGCCGGAAGATGGGGCGTTTCTGGATGATTTGAGGGAATCTCACGCTGCAAATCCAAACTATACCTTTGTCGGTACGATGACGCAGATGGAAAAGTCCAACCGCGAGTGGCATGGGGAAACCGGGGTTATCAGCAAAGCCATGCTCCTGAAATACATTGATGATTTGACACTTCCCATCTACTACATCGACGGCCCACCCGCGATGGTGAAGGCGATGCGGCAAATGCTGAGCGAAGCGGGTGTCAACAATGACAATATTCGCACGGAAGAATTTTCAGGCTATTGATAAGTGCCTCGCAGAAAGTTGATTGGCGTTAAACTAAAAGCTTTTTAGAACCAGCAGGAAACAGAGTTGGCAAGGGTTGCCCGATTAGAACTATCAGAAAACGATGACGCATGTTT
>NZ_JAXUHN010000052.1:0-55761 GCF_035916875.1 Methylomicrobium sp. Wu6 | reverse complement strand
CATGCGTCATCGTTTTCTGATAGTTCTAATCGGGCAACCCTTGCCAACTCTGTTTCCTGCTGGTTCTAAAAAGCTTTTAGTTTAACGCCAATCAACTTTCTGCGAGGCACTTATCACCCCAAGATCGCAAGGCGGGGCGGAGTATGACGAAGCCAATCTGCAGTCGCTCTGCATGTCATGCCATAGCGCAAAGACGCGGAATGAAGAGCGGGCGGGGGCGGGGTAAATCTCTGCATTCCTTCCCTCTTTCAGCGTGCCCAAGTCTTGTATTCGCGAATTTTGAATTAAATAGAAAAAACCCACTTAATACAGATATTGTTGAATTAATTTGAATTTTAAATCACTGGAAAAACTACCATGAATGAAACAGAAAGAAAAAGATTACTCCACAATGCCTATATTGCTGGCCGGGATGCAATAGTTGATTCATTGGGGAATAACTTAAATGATGACTTACTGGCTGATGTCATCATGCTTATGGCTTATCAAGTGCTCTCTCAGGGTGGAAAGTCAGAATTTGAACGCGCTGCCCATAACACAGCGGTGTTCTGTGAGCAGCTTTTGCTTATAGTCGAATCAACCCAGTTAGAGGTATTGCGGCCAACTACAGGAGGGCAGGCGCGTGGGCATCATTAAAACTCTGTTTCGCAAGCTGGCAATTTGGGTATTCATGCAAACAACAAGGCCGCGTGATATTGAGAAAAAGTTAAAATCAATTGGGTATGCCAATAGTCAGGCCAAGCCAGCGACAAATGATTTTCTCGGTATTTTATGGTTGATGTTGAACGAGTAATATTGATTAATAATTAATATGTGATGTTATAATAATATTAGCTTCTAACCCTGCGAGGCTAACCCCTTTAAAGATGCGGGCAAAACGGAAGTCAGGCGCAAGCCGAGGTTGAAACCCTGCGACGTGAAGAGCGTTTAAAGATGCGGGCAAAATGAAAGCCTTTGAAATATTATCCATTTACTTTCAAAGGAAAAATCTTATGTTTACAAGTTACATTAAATCCCATGCATGGGGTTTGTTAGCCGTTCTAGGTGCATTTATTGCCTCTTGGGCTGGCTGGAATATAGGTCACGAAGGCATTTTTTTAGCTGGTCTTGGGACTGTCTCGCTGGGTGACATCAACGATCTGCTTGAAAAACAAGGTCAGCATTTCGAGGATTTTGTAAAACGAAACGACCAGAAGATCAAATCACTGGAGAAGGATGTGATCGACATCCTGATAAAAGCCAACCGGCCAAATGTAGGCGGCGGCTCCAGGTTATCAGGCGAGCTGTACGACAGCAAAGCCAGCATGGCCGATTTTATCCGCTCACGCGGCGAAATTAAGGCGATGTCATCCGGCAGCGGGCCGGATGGCGGTTGGACGGTCTATCCGTTCCTGGCCGACGGCATCGGCACAATTGTTCGCAATAATTCGGCGCTGCGTAGCCTGGTTAATTTTGTCGAACTGGAAACAGGCGACAGCTACGAAGAATTGGTATCGGCTTCTGCGGTTGGGGCGTCATGGGTGGGCGAGACTACGAGCCGTCCGGTGACCAATACGCCCAACTTGAAAAAAATCACCACGCCATTGCTTGAGTTGTACGCCATGCCGACGTTAAGCCAGCGTTTAGCCGACGACAGCAGCACCGCAATGGTTGATTTCCTGGTTAACGAGTGCGGTTTGTCGTTCGCTGAGGCCGAGGAAGACGCCTTGTTTAATGGTGATGGCGTCATTGCGCCCAAGGGCTTGTTAAGCTACACCACAGCGGCTACCGCTGATGTAAGCCGCGCATGGGGCCAATTGGAACACGTGGTTTCCGGGGTTTCCGGGGATTTTCCAACCGAAACCAATGGGCCTTTAGACCCGATTAAAACGCTGTTTTACAAGCTCAAGGCCGGGTATCGCTCGCGGGCAAGCTGGGTCATGAATAGCGCCACAGCGGCGGCCATTTCGAAAGAGAAAGACCAAAATAGCCAATATTTGTGGAATGATGCGGTTGCCGCTGGCGATCCGCCCACACTTATGGGCCGGCCGGTTATTATCTCGGAAGCGGCGCCGGCCATTGCGGCGGATAGCAAATCTATCTGGTTCGGTGATTGGGCGACAGGTATACGGGCCGTCGAACGACCCGGAAACAAAGTGTTACTCGATCCTTTCACGGATAAGCCGAATTTACGCGTCTACGTCTACAAGCGCACAGGCTGGAGTATTCGTGACTCCAATGCGATCAAGTGTTTGAAGTTTTCTACCTAATTTCACGCGTGTCGTGATTTTCATGACCAGCCGCGTCTTCTAGATGCGGCTGGCGGGTTAGTCGTGAGTGCCGAAAAAACCACGACCGCCGGCAGAAGGATCAATTGTCAGCATTTAAAAACTCACGTTGGGCCTCTTACATGATCTAATCATGTTGCCTTCGTGGCCGGCTTCCTTTCCAACAACATAGGTTTGATTATGACACCTTGGGCAAGAGCGGGCTTCATGTCTTATGGACATTACTGGCTCACGCGAAAAAACCAAATCCAGAACCGGCGTTAAGCCGGTTTTTTTGTGCCTGGCGCATTGACGCGGGGCCGTGAGCGGATTATTGTCTGGATATGATCCGAAGGAGCCTCATATGACGACCCATTATCAAGACATCATCACCCTGGAACCCGGTAAAAGAGGCGGTAAGCCCTGCATCAGAGGCTTGCGGATTACCGTTTACGATGTGCTGTCATGGTTGGCTGCAGGTATGACGCAAGCCGAAATCCTGGATGATTTTCCGGAACTGACGTCTGACGACATCAGCGCCTGTTTATGTTTCGCGGCCGATCGGGAGCATAACCTAGCCAGCGTCCGGGCCTTATGAAATTGCTGCTGGATGAAAACCTGTCGCGACGAATCGTACCCTTTATTCTGGACCGCTATCCCGGTTCAACCCAAGTGGCTTTGCTCGGGCTGGAGCAAGCGAACGATAAAAGTATCCGCCAATACGCGATAGATCACGATTATGTGATTGTGACTCAGGACGCCGATTTTTACGAACTCAGCTTGATTTACGGGCAGCCGCCTAAAATCGTCTGGCTGAAAGTGGGCAATCAAACCAAAGCCGCCATGATTAAAACCCTACTGGATAATCAGCCCATCATCGAGCAGGCCTTGTTTGCCGACGATAAGACCTGTATCGAAATTTATTAAGTATTTGCAATATTGATGAAATATTAGAACCCTGCCTGGCGATCAGCTTGTTACCAACGGGTCGTAAACCTATGGGTCAAATTACCTCAAAAATCCTTAATTGGCTGGCAATGTTGACCAGTTTTTCCGGAATCCCGAAGGTCGTTGTGCCCTGAAAAATCTCTAAAAGTTCATTTTTTGCCCCAAAACGACCATAAGGAAAACAACCCGTTGGTCAATTTTCCTAAAAATTTGGCGGCACTTTGGGTGTGGTCATGGCACTTAACCCTCGGGCATAGACGCGACTAGAGCACAACCTAGGGCACTCGGATTTTTAGTTTTGCGCTTCGAAACACGTTGAAAAAACAAAAAAAGTGTTATACAATGCTGTTCTTAGGATGTATCAGCGCGTAACGGCGTGTAACATTGAGGGCAGGGCGAACTCATAACCCGAAGGTCGTAGGTTCAAATCCAGCCCCCGCTACCACTTACACGGAAGCCCCATTATGGGGTTTTTTATTTTCCGGGCCCCGGTTTTGTGGTTGCAGCATTTGGTTGTTAATGATAAGAGCCTCGGGCTCTTTTTTTTTGTGCGGTGAAAAAGCGAGGAACAATGAAGCAGGCCCCCGAACATTTGGTTGCCTTGATCGAGCCGGTCGTGGAAGGCTTGGGTTATGAATGTGTCGGCATTGAATATCACCCGCATCCGCGTCATGGTTTGTTGAGAATCTATATCGACAGCGACAACGGTATCCTGGTCGACGACTGCTCGAAGGTGAGCCACCAGATTAGCGGCGTGCTCGATGTCGAAGATCCGATTTCTGACAATTATCAGTTGGAAGTGTCTTCGCCTGGGGCGGACCGGCCGTTTTTCAAGATCAGTCAGTTTGAACGCTTCCAGGGCAGCACCGTGCAAGTCAATCTATTCAAGGCGATCGGCGGACGTAAACGGATCACCGGTCGGATCGAAAAAGTCGAAGAAGAGATCATTACATTGACCGAAAATGGCCAAAGTTTCGATGTGCCGTTTTCGGCGATCAGTAAGGCGCGTCTGGTGCCGGACTATTTAATCGAAAAAGGAGTACGCAGTGGCAAATAAAGAGATTTTGTTGGTCGTGGATGTTTTTTCCAACGAGAAAGCCATCGAAAAAGAGGTTGTCTTCCAGGCGATTGAATCGGCATTGGAAATGGCGACGGTCAAGCGCTATCCCAATCCGATCAAGGCCCGCGTCGAGATCGATAGAAAGACCGGCGATTATAAGACTTATCGGCTGTGGGACGTAGTTGCGCCGAATAGCGAAATCAACGGCGATGTCGAGTTTCCGAGTACGCAGATTTTGCTTGACGTGGCGAAGCTCGACAATCCGAATGCCCAGGTCGGTGATGTGGCTCAGGAGGAGATCGAATCGGTTGACTTCGGCCGTATCGCGGCGCAGACTGCAAAACAGGTGATCATCCATAAAGTTCGCGAAGCGGAACG
This sequence comes from Methylomicrobium sp. Wu6, assembly GCF_035916875.1. Classification (NCBI taxonomy): domain Bacteria; kingdom Pseudomonadati; phylum Pseudomonadota; class Gammaproteobacteria; order Methylococcales; family Methylococcaceae; genus Methylomicrobium; species Methylomicrobium sp. Wu6. The sequence goes on along the minus strand of NZ_JAXUHN010000052.1, from coordinate 51,129 downwards.
TAAAAAAATCGTCGACGCCTATAAAAGCCGGGTCGGCGAATTGGTTACCGGCGTCGTCAAGCGGATTGAAAAAGGGATGGAGAAGGGCGTTGAAAAGGGCAGCGTCTATCTGGATCTCGGTGGCCATGTCGAAGCTTATATTTCACGAGAAGACATGATTCCGCGCGAAGCGGTTCGCGTCGGCGACCGTATTCGTGGTTATTTGAAGGATGTGCGCTCCGAGCCTCGCGGTCCGCAGTTGTTTGTTAGTCGCACCGCGCCGGAATTATTGATTGCGCTGTTTCGCCTGGAAGTGCCCGAAGTCGGCGAAGGTATGATCTCGCTGATGGGTGCGGCGCGTGATCCGGGGTCGCGTGCGAAAATCGCGGTCAAGAGCAACGATCCACGCCTCGATCCGGTCGGCGCTTGCGTCGGGATGCGCGGGTCGCGCGTACAGTCGGTTTCGAATGAATTGGCCGGCGAACGCGTCGATATCATTCTTTGGAATCCGAACGAAGCGCAGTATGTAATCAATGCGATGTCTCCGGCCGAAATTCAGTCGATCGTGGTCGATGAAGACAAACATTCAATGGATCTGGCGGTAAGCACCGACAATCTGTCGCAGGCGATCGGCCGTGGCGGCCAGAACGTGCGTTTGGCGAGCCAATTGACCGGCTGGGAGCTGAACGTGATCGATGCATCGAAAGCCGAAGCGAATAACGAAGCGGAAGCGATTAAGATCAAGGATATGTTCGTGAAGGAACTCGACGTCGATGACGATATAGCGATGACTCTGGTCGAAGTCGGCTTCAATACGATCGAGGAGATTGCTTATGTGCCGGTCAGCGAAATGCTCGAAATCGAAGGCTTTGACGAAGATTTGGTGAACGAGTTACGCAGCCGCGCGAAAGACTCGTTGTTGATCAGCGCGATCGCGGCCGAGGAAAAAATAGAAACTAACGAGCCTGCCCAGGATCTTTTAGAGATGGAGGGTATGGACAAGGATCTGGCTTATGAATTGGCAAGCCGCGGTATAATCACGATGGACGATCTGGCTGAACAGTCGATAGACGACTTGCTGAGCTTACCCGAGATGGACGAAGATCGAGCGGCAAAGTTGATTATGAAGGCGCGGGAGCCCTGGTTTTCTGAAGAAAAAGGCGAGTAAGGCGGGAGTAGGCGATGAGCGATCAAACAGTACGGCAATTGGCCGAGGTAGTCAGAATACCTCTGGAAAGATTATTGGAACAGTTGAAGGAAGCGGGTTTATCGGCCAATACGCCGGACGACGTGATCAGCGAAGATGAAAAAATGCGGCTTCTGACGCATTTGCGCAAACGCCACGGCAAGGATGAAGGCGAGTCAAAAACCGCGCCCCGCCGCGTGACGCTGGAGCGGCGCAAGGTAATCGAAATCAAACAGGCGAGCGTGCCGGGCACTGCGACCAAAACGATCAGTGTCGAAGTTCGCAAAAAGAAAACCTATATCAACAAGCGCGATCTTTCTGAAACCGCTGAAACAAAGACGACTGCACCACCGCAACCGGTGCCTGAAGAACAGCCGGTCGTGAAAACGGTTGAGCCGGCCATGGTTCTTGAGCAACAAGAAAAGCCGATTGAAGCGGTCAAGGTGGCCGAACCGGTGTTGGAAGCGACCGTTCCGGCGTCTGAACCGGTTGTAAAGCCTGTGGAAGAGTACGAGCTGGAAGAAGCCGTGCCAGTTGCCGAGCACTTGGAAGAGACGATTCTTGAGCTGGCTCCGGTAGCTCGATTAGAGGCAGTCAAAGCTAAGGAAGTCAAAAAAGTCAAAAATGAAAAAGCCGGCAAACCCAAGGAAGTCGTCGAAGTCAAAAAGAAGATGACCGAAAAGGAGCAGCGAGTCGAGGAATCGATCAATCGCACCGCCGAAAAAGTCCGGCAGCAGGCCCAGCAGAAGCAGGAAACGCTGCATCGCAAAAAACAGCGCGATGACAGTCCGTTTACCGAAGGCCGGGACGCACCGCGCCGGCCGAAGAAAAAAGGTAAGGCGCCGCAGCAGCAGCGTTCGGGTGCGCAGGTTGAAGGCAAGCATCAGTTCGAAATGCCGTCCGCGCCGATGGTGAAGGAGGTCACGATCCCCGAAACGATTTTGGTTTCCGATCTGGCCCAAAAAATGAGCGTGAAGGTCGCGCTGGTCATCAAGCAATTGATGAAACTCGGCATGATGGCGACGATCAACCAGAGCATCGATCAGGAAACCGCGGCGATTTTAGTCGAGGAAATGGGGCACAAAGCGATCATGCAGAGCGACGACGATCTCGAAAGAGAAATGCTCGCCGAGGCAGCGCAAGCGGAAGAAGTCTTTCCTGAGCTGCCGCGCGCGCCGATTGTCACTATCATGGGGCATGTCGATCACGGTAAAACCTCGCTGCTCGATTATATTCGAAAAACACGGGTCGCGGCCGGCGAAGCGGGCGGTATTACCCAGCATATCGGCGCGTACCAAGTCAAAACCGACCATGGTTCGGTCACCTTTCTCGATACGCCGGGCCATGCCGCGTTTACCGCGATGCGGGCTCGCGGCGCGGATCTGACCGACGTGGTGATCGTCGTGGTCGCGGCCGATGACGGCGTGATGCCGCAAACCAAGGAAGCGGTCGAACACGCCCGCGCCGCGAATGTGCCGATCATCGTCGCGATTAACAAAATCGACAAGCCGGATGCGAACCCCGATAAGGTGATGCAGGAATTGTCGGTGATCAACGTTTTGGCCGAAGAGTGGGGCGGCGACGTGCAGTTCCTGAAAATTTCGGCGAAGACCGGCGAGGGCATCGACGATTTGATCGAAGCCTTGATCGTACAAACCGAAATTCTCGAACTGAAAGCGCCGGTCGAAGGCCCGGCTTCAGGTATCGTGATTGAGTCCCGCCTGGACAAAGGCCGCGGCGCGGTCGCCACCATACTGGTGCAAAAAGGCACGCTCGAAAGCGGCCAGATGGTGCTTTGCGGCCAGGAGTTCGGCCGGGTACGGGCGATGTTCAACGAAAACGGCAAGGCGATCAAGGAAGCAGGCCCCTCGGTTCCGGTCGAAATCCTCGGCTTGTCGGGTACGCCGAACGCGGGCGACGAGTTCCTTGTCGTACAAAACGAACGGATTGCCAAAGATCTTGCTAAGCACCGGGAAGAACGCAAGCGGACCACCCGTCATGCCGCGCAGCAGGCTTCCAAGCTGGACGAAGTATTCTCCAGAATGACCGCCGGCGAGATCGCGAGCCTGAATCTGGTGATCAAGACCGACGTGCAGGGCAGTCTCGAGGCGCTACGCAGCGCCTTGGTCGATCTTTCGACATCGGAAGTCGAAGTCAAGGTGGTCTATGGCGGCGTCGGCGGCATCAACGAAGGCGACGCGAACCTGGCGCTGGCGTCCGGCGCGATCCTGATGGGCTTCAATGTACGCGCCGATGCGACCGCGCGCAAGCTGATCGAAGATAAAGGCATCGATCTGCATTATTACAGCGTCATTTATGAAGCGATCGATGAAGTCAAAAACTCGATCAGCGGCATGTTGGCGCCGGAAATCAAGGAGCAGATCGTAGGGCTTGCCGAAGTGCGCGATGTGTTCCGCTCGCCGAAATTCGGCGCGGTCGCCGGCTGTATGGTTATCGAGGGATTCGTCAAACGCAATCTGCCGATTCGCGTGCTGCGTGAAAACGTGGTGATCTATGAAGGCCAGCTCGAATCGCTGCGCCGCTTCAAGGATGATGTGACCGAAGTCAAGATGGGCATGGAGTGCGGTATCGGCGTCAAAAACTATAACGATGTCAGAGTCGGCGATCAGATCGAAGTCTTTGAACGGACCGAAGTCAAACGCGTATTGTAAATAGTCATGGCAAAAGAATTTGGACGCAGCGCCCGCGTGTCATCCGAAATGCAGAAGGAACTGTCGTTCATTCTGCAGCGGATCGTGAAAGACTCCAGGCTCGGTTTCGTCACGATCAATGAAGTCGATTTGACCAAGGATCTGGCGGTTGCGAAAATCTATTTCACAGTCTTAAACGCGGATACGGTTGGCAAGCGCAATCATGTCAAATGGTTGAACCAACTGGCGCCGGTGATCCGGCACGAACTCGCGAAGCGGATGCGGCTGCGTCATATTTCGGAACTGCGGTTTCTTTACGACGATTCGTTCGATACCGGCATGCGCGTCGCGGAACTGCTCAGCGATATCGACAAGACCGGCCAAGACGCAGATCAGGAATGAACAAACGTAATAACCGGCGCAACGTGCACGGCATCTTGTTGTTGGACAAACGGCTCGGGGTGTCTTCGAATCAGGCATTGCAGGAAGTCAAACGCTTGCTAAATGCGGCGAAAGCCGGCCATACCGGCAGCCTCGATCCGTTGGCGACAGGGCTATTGCCGTTGTGTTTCGGCGAGGCGACCAAGGTGTCGGGCATGATGCTCGATGACGACAAGCGCTATTGCGTCGTAATTCAACTCGGCGTGTTGACCGATACCGGCGATGCCGAAGGGCTGATACTCGAAACCAGGCCGGTACCCGAGATTACGCAATCGATGCTTGATGAATGCCTGCAACGCTTCACCGGCGAAATCGACCAGGTGCCGCCAATGTATTCGGCATTGAAACTGAACGGCAAGAAGCTGTACGAACTGGCTCGCGAAGGCAAGACGGTCGAACGCAAGCCCCGGCGTATCACCATTTACGCACTGGAGCAGCTCTCTTTGAAGGGCGACAGGCTGAAGCTGGAAGTGTTCTGTTCGAAAGGCACGTATATCCGCTCGCTCGCCGAAGACATCGGCGCGCATTTCGGTTGCGGCGCGACGGTCGCGGAACTTCGCCGCTTGCAGGCGGGTGTGTTCCATCTCGACAAGGCGTTGACGATCGAGCAAATACGCGCCATGGACGCGCAGCAACTCGATGCCTGTTTGCTCGAAGTCGATACGCCGTTGCAAACGATGCCTGCTGTCGAACTGCACGATCTCGATGCCGGCAAGATCAGGAACGGACAAACGGTCACGACCGAATTGTTCCCGCCAGGTCAGGTGCGCTTGTACCATGCCGGCGCGTTTTTAGGCTTGGGCGAAATGCGAATGGATGGTAAACTAGCGCCTTGCAGATTGTTCAATTTTAATTGAGGTGTAAGGCTCAGCTAGTAAGGTTTGGGAGAAAATACTGCTCTTAAATCGTGTGCCTTCACCCTGTACCCATCTTCTACCCCCTATCGTGGAAATGGGTGTGTTACCGGCCCTTATCAGGGCTTTTTTTAATTATCTAACTATCCATAGGGTTTAATAAAATGCCATTTACTGCGGAACAAAAGAAAAAAATCGTTGAAGAATACCGTCTGTCCGAAACCGATACCGGTTCTCCGGAAGTGCAGGTCGCACTCCTGACCGCGCACATCCAGCACCTGACGCCGCATTTCGCCGCGCACAAAAAAGACAACCACTCGCGCCGTGGTCTGTTGCGGATGGTCAATCAACGCCGCAAACTGCTCGATTATCTAAAAAATAAGGACGGCGACCGCTACCGCACGCTGATCGAACGTCTTGGCTTGCGCAAATAAAACCAGACAGCAAACGGCGCCGGTTCGGCGCCGTTTGCATTTCAGCGTTACCTCAGTTTTAACTTAAACAACATCTACGCAAAGGAACCTAATAGTGAATCCTATCAGGAAAGAATTTCAGTACGGCGATCGCACTGTGACGTTGGAAACCGGTGAAGTCGCACGCCAGGCTCATGGCGCCGTGATCATCGATGTCGAAGGCACCTCGCTGTTGGTGACCGTCGTTAGCAAAAAAGACACAGGCGGCAACGACTTTTTTCCGCTGACGGTAAATTATCAGGAAAAATCCTATGCAGCCGGCAAGATTCCCGGCGGATTTTTCAAGCGCGAAGGACGCCCTAGCGAACAGGAAACGTTGATTTCGCGCCTGATCGACCGCCCGATGCGTCCGCTGTTTCCGGAAGGCTACACCGACGAAGTTCAGATCATCGCGACGGTCATCTCGCTGAATCCGGAAGTCGATACCGAAATTCCGGCCTTGATCGGCGCTTCTGCGGCGCTCGCGGTTTCAGGGCTGCCCTTCAACGGACCTGTCGGCGCGGCGCGCGTGGGCTTCAAGGATGGCCAGTATTTGTTGAACCCGTCGCCGGTGGCGTTGAAAGAGTCGCGTCTGCAATTGGTCGTTGCCGGTACCGCCAATGCTGTGTTGATGGTCGAATCCGAAGCTGACTGCCTGACCGAAGATGAAATGCTCGGCGCGGTCTTGTTTGGTCACGATCAAATGCAGATCGCCATCAATGCGATAAATGAATTTGCCGCGGCGGCTGGCGCCGGCGTGGTCACATGGACCGCTCCCGATGCCGATGCCGAACTGGTCCGCTTGGTGACCGCCGAAGTGGAGGAAGACATCAAGGAAGCCTACCGGATTGCCGAAAAACTGGTCAGGCAGGACCGTCTGAAAGTGATCCGCACCGCGGTGGTCGAAAAGCTGACCGCTCTCGGCGAGTATACTGAAAAAGCGATTCGCCACATTATCGAAAATCTCGAATACAACATCGTCCGTCACGCGATCCTGAGCGAGAAGAGACGGATCGACGGCCGTGAACTCGATTCGGTTCGTCCGATCACGATCAGAACCGGTGTGCTGCCAAGAACGCACGGCTCGGCCTTGTTCACCCGTGGCGAAACACAGGCTTTGGTCGTCGCGACGCTGGGTACCCAGCGCGATGCGCAGATTATCGATGCGCTGACCGGCGAATACAAAGATCTGTTCATGCTGCACTACAACTTTCCACCGTTCAGCGTCGGCGAAACCGGCTTCGTCGGTTCTCCGAAGCGCCGAGAAATCGGCCACGGACGTCTGGCCAAGCGCGGTGTGTTGGCCGTTTTGCCGGTGATGGAAGAGTTTCCGTATGTGATCCGCGTCGTCTCCGAAATCACCGAATCGAACGGCTCCAGCTCGATGGCATCGGTGTGCGGCAGCAGCTTGGCGCTGATGGACGCCGGCGTGCCGATCAAAGCGCCGGTTGCAGGTATCGCGATGGGCCTGATCAAGGAGGGTGACGAGTTTGCGGTATTGTCCGACATCATGGGCGATGAAGATCATCTTGGCGACATGGATTTCAAGGTTGCGGGTACTTCAGACGGCATCACCGCACTGCAAATGGACATCAAGATCGACGGCATCACCGCCGAGATCATGAAGACCGCGCTCGCGCAAGCCAAGACAGGCCGTATCCACATTCTCGGCGAAATGAACAAGGTGTTGTCGACCGCGCGCGAACACATGTCCGATTATGCGCCGCGCATCATCACCTTCAAGATCGATCCAAGCAAGATTCGCGAAGTGATCGGCAAAGGCGGCGCGACGATCCGCGGCATCACCGAAATTACTGGCGCGAGCGTCGATCTTACCGACGACGGCGTCGTCAAGATCGCCTCGGTCGACAAGGCGGCTGGCGAAGAAGCGCGCCGTCTGATCGAAGAGATCACCGCCGAAGTCGAAGTCGGCAAGATCTACGAAGGCAAAGTCGTCCGCTTGATGGACTTCGGAGCGTTCGTGACGATCCTGCCGGGCAAGGATGGTTTGGTGCACATCTCGCAAATCTCGAACGAGCATGTCGATAAAGTCAGCGACAAACTGAACGAGGGCGATTTGGTCCGCGTCAAGGTGCTCGAGATCGACCGTCAGGGACGCGTCAGGCTGAGCATGAAGGAAGCTGAGAAAGAAGACTAATCTACTTTGGGTTGCGTCTATTTTAAAAAGGGCCGTAAGGCCCTTTTTTTTGTGCTATGTCTGGATTTTATCCCGCAATGAGGTCTATAATTACTAGGTGTCACAATTTTGAATCTTTTTTAATTAATATCTTTTTAATGTTCCCCAAGTAGAATTCGATTATAAGTCGTGTTTTTTGTATGCCACAGGTTTTACAGTCGGCTGCGGCTAGTTTTTTAGTTTTTATCGCGAAGCTTCATTGGCTGTTTTTCTCGTGTGGTAGCTGAGGCTTTGACGCTGAGTTTAAGTGTTATTTAAAGATATATTTCGAGTTATTCTTTGTCGCGCTAAAAACGTTCAGGATTTTTTTATATCGTTGGAAATTGAAGTCACGGATTGGTAAAGAATAACGTTTACAATAGTTTCTCTGACAAAAAATAACACGAATTCAAACGCAATTAATGTAACTAAAATCAAGGGTATTGCTGCAGGGCAATTGCACGAACAGAAATTGCTAATATACCTTGGACGAGAGAACATAAATTTCTGTAATACCAGCCTTATTTTGTACAAATTCCGCGCAGAATAATCTTCGCTTGAGATTTTAGACGGCCTAAGAAGTGGCTTTTTTAGTTACCTATATTAGCAATCACTGTTCATGCAATCGCCCTGGGTATTGCTGCAGTTAATGCAGAGCATATTTTACAGGGAAAAGTCGCAATAAATGGATATCGGGTTTAGGTGGCTTTAGAGAAAAGAGCGAAATGGCTCTCTTGGCTGGCGGCGTTATTCTGGCTCTTTATGCGTATTAGACTGATTTTTTGATTTTAAAAAGGGATGACAGCTATGAAGTTTCTATCTGAACCACCGATTATTGCATTAGCTAAAAGAATCATGGATCCGTCTATTTGTGGATTGACCTTTCTGGCTTTTATCTGTTTTTATCGGGTTCCATGGGACAGTTACTTGTCTATCCTGTTCATAGCGGCAATATTGTTTTCTTGGATCATCTCGCAAATGCTAAGGCCGCTGCTAAATTTTCGTGGAGGGAACGACTATTCGTATATAGCCGTCATGCTGTTGGGTGGCAGCATATTTATTTTTCTGATTTATTCATTGTTTTTAAATACGCAGTATGCTCGGCATCTGCAAAGGCCAATCATGACGGCTTGGTTGGTATCCATGCCCTTCTTTTTGTTGGCGGCGCATGGGTTGCTTCATATTTGGCTGAAAAATCAGCACCAGAAAATCAGGCTGCGCAAAAGTGTGATTGTTGGCGCAACAAGGGTGGGTTATCAGCTCAGCTGCGAAATCCTAAAAGATCCAAGCTTGTTGATACAAGTTGAAGGGTTTTTCGATGCGCGCGAGCCAAACAGAATTATGCCGGAATGCCGGGAAAAAGTTTTAGGCGGCTTTGATAAGATTTTACCGTATGTCAAAGCGCACGGCATTCAAGTGGTTTTTATTGCCTTGCCGGTCGGATATGAAGAACGTATGACTCATTTATTGGATGAATTGCGTGATACCACGTCTTCGATTTATCTGGTGCCGGATATCTCGGGTTTTAACTTGATTCAGTCGCGTGTTGATGCCATACACGACATCCCTGTCGTATCGTTATTGGAAAGCCCGATTCAGCATCTGAACGCGATTTGGAAAGCCGCGTTCGATTTCTTCGGGTCCATATGTATTTTGCTGTTCATTTCGCCGTTATTGGTGTTTATCACATTGATTATCAAGCTGTCATCGCCGGGTCCGGTGCTCTTTAAGCAATCAAGATACGGACTTGATGGCAGAGAAATCAAGGTCTACAAATTTAGAACGATGAACGTATGCGAAAACGGGCCGAGCATACAACAGGCAACCAAAGACGATCCTAGGATTTACCCTTTTGGAGCTTTTCTAAGAAAGACATCCTTGGATGAGCTTCCGCAGTTTTTTAATGTGGTCAAAGGCGATATGAGCATAGTGGGCCCTAGGCCTCATGCCGTTGCGCATAATGAAGAATATAGAAAGCGGATTCATGGTTATATGTTGCGTCATAAGGTCAAGCCGGGGATTACCGGTTGGGCGCAAGTGCACGGATTGCGAGGTGAAACGGAAACCCTCGATAAAATGGAAAAAAGGGTTGAGTATGATTTGGAATACCTAAGGAGCTGGACTATGTTATTAGATATTCTGATCATCATCAGAACATTTGGTGTAGTGTTTCAAACAACCAATGCGCATTAGAAGATTAATTTTTGTATTTGTTATGGAGTTACGGATTATTAGCTTATTGATAGAATAAAATGTCTTCGTTGGATATATAGCGCAGGGGGGTAATCTTTTAATTTCTTCCATAAAGGGATTTTTATTGATCATGTTGTTTGATATTTTTTATTCTTCACTTCTCGCGCTTAATTTGGGGGAGGTGGGATTTTTTAATTATTGGAGATAATCTATGACGACTAAATTGCTGGTTTCGGTGGCTTTTACTTTTATGGCTAGCAGTCAGGCCTTTGCAGAATGAAGAAGCGATGCACGCGATGGCTTGAGAATCACTGGAGCGAAAAACACTAATGCCGCTGGTTTTCGTAATAGTGAGGGAAAAGGCAAAGGTAATGGTAATGGTCACAATCACGGCGGTGGTAATGGTCATGGTGACGATGCGCCCGGCCACTGCAGAGGGAATGTTTCTCCTTGCTAACGTCAAAATGTTTTAGTAAGGCAGGCTTCGGCTGAGTTGATTCCGTACAACCTCCGAGCCTGTCTTGTTAGGCTCCGAGCTCCGTCAATCCCCTTGTTCATTATGAGTATACCGGAACGGCAGTGATTTTTATGGCATTGTCCTGAGGGCAGCGCATTTTTGATGCAACATTAACAATAGGGCGTTGTAATTGTTGCTTGGACTTGCTTACCACAAGCGGTAATGATCAGACTTGTAGCGGATTGGATGCGAATTTTTAAGCTGGGTAAACTTAAATGAAGATGAACGGATCCGTGTTTTTTCGCTGGATGGAACGTTCGATCTATGTGGTTTTTTTGGCGGTGTTTATTATCTCTCCGTTGCCCTTGGGCAGTAACCGAGGATGGGCATTTCTCGCCTTGTCTGCCGTATTCCTAATGCTGCTGACAGGATATTTAATTATCGAATGCAATAGCTTGCTAAGGGATGCGGCGAAACAACATAGACAGCCTTTCGGTCTTTGCGCATTTTTGTTGCTGCTTGTCGCCGTCTGGATGTGGGCTCAGACGACCCTTGAGTTACCGGCCGGCTGGATGTCCAAGCTGTCCCCGGTCACGCAGGAAATTTATACGTCTGCGCAAAATATTTTGGAGCCTGCTCAAACTTCGAGGGCATTTCCGATTTCATTGGAGCCGGGAAAAACAATCGATCAAGCCATGCTGACGTTGGCGTGTTTTGCGATGGTCATCCTGATGCAGGGACTGATTAACAGCCGCCAGCGCTTGGTTCAGTTTTGTTATGTGATCGTTTTGTCGGGCGTTTTTCAGGCATTATACGGTACGGTGATGGTGTTGACCGGCATGGAGTATTTATTATTTGTGCCCAAAAAGGCTTATATCGGCAATGCGACAGGAACCTTCGTCAATCGAAACCATTTGGCCGGATACCTGGAAATGACTTTGGCGGTAGGCATTGGCTTATTATTGGGCTCACGCAAGGTTTCAGATCAAGTTCGCCAACATTGGCGCGGCGTTTTGACTTATATCCTGCAAACCTTGATGAGCCCGATCGCAATATTGCGATGCTTGCTGGTCATCATGGTGATAGGCCTGTTGATGACGCATTCCCGTATGGGTAATGCAGGGTTTTTTAATGCGCTTTTGATTACGTCTGTCATCGCTTTGGTTGCAACCCGGCAATTTCGCCGTCCGGGGTTTATTTCCATCATACTCAGTATTGTCACGGTGGATATTCTGCTGTTGGGTACATGGTTCGATATTGGCAAAGTCATTAACCGAATCGAAAATACCGGTCTCGACCATGAAACCCGAGACGAAGCGGTGCAATACGTGATGCAGATGCTTCCGGATTTTTGGCTTGCGGGAACCGGAGCGGGCACATTCGCTTACATTTTTCCGAAATACAGCCAATTCGTCGGCGGCTTTTACGATTATGCCCATAACGATTATCTGCAACTATGGGTCGAACTGGGCGTCATCGGTTGTATTCCTTTGGCTGGGTTGGTGATGTTCGGATTGCTGAATGGATGGTCGCTGCTGCGGCGCAGTGAATCAAGGCTGCTCAGAGGTGTGGGATTTGCATCGATTATGGGGACGGTCAGCCTGCTGATTCATTCCACGGTGGATTTCAATTTACAGATTCCGGCCAACATTCTGTTATTTGTAGCGCTCCTGGCTTTGCCGCAGGTTGCCCGGCAAGCGCTTACCGATCGTACTTCGATTTAATCCGATGACTATGCGCGTGAATCATCGTAAGCTTGCCTGGTGCTTGTTAGTTTCCTGCAATCCGGCATGGGCTGAAGTGCTCGATATAAAAAAAGAACCTGTCATCATTCCCGCCGGCCCCTTTGAGTTCGCGCCTATCTTCGAAGCGGCGGAGTCGTACAATGACAATATCTTTCAGCAAAATAGATTCAAAAAAGCTTCCTTCCTGACGCAATTTCATGCGGGAGGGCAATTGGCGCTGGAAAGGCAGATGAACCGATATGCTTTGACTTATACCCTGCAAAGCTCTCAGTATCATGACAGCCCGCAAGACAATTATGTCGATCATTTTGTCGGAGGGACTTCGCATATTGAATTTACCAGCCGCAACCGGTTGGATGTGAATCTCGGCTATCTGGATAGCCATTACCAGAGAGGGATTTTCCTTGGCAGAGATTTAATTAATCCAATAGGGACGATCGGCAAAGATTCGCTTGGCATAACAGGACGATCCGAACCCGATCAATACCACCTGCATAGCGTCGATGCGGCCTATCGTTACGGCAGGGTCGAAGCCAAAGGCAATTTGGAGTTGAAGTTCAATGTTCAGGACTATGCCTTTCAAAATAATCCCGAATTTACTGCGAGACAAGATAGAACGCAGTTTGCTGTGACACCCGGTTTTTATTTCCGGGTGGCGCCAAAGACCACGTTGCAGACCCAGGTTGAAAATATATGGGTCAAGTACAGGCAGACGGAGGCGTCGGCCTTCGATAGCCTCAAACAACGCTTTCTGGTCGGCGGCACGTGGTTGTACTCGGCCAAAACTCGAGTGAGCGCGCGAATCGGTTATTTGCGGCAGACATTCGACAACTCCGGATCAAGGGGATTTTCCGATGCGACATGGGACCTTTCCGCCTATTGGGCGCCGTTGACTTATTCGCGTTTTAATTTGAGCATTGCCCGCGATGCGGTGCCGACGATTGCAAGCAGTAATATCCGCGCATCCGACCGCTTCCGTTTGAACTGGACGCATGACTGGACCCCGCGCGTGACGACCCAATTGTTCGGGGCGCGCGAAAATGCCGACAATGTGGGCATCCATAGACAGGATGACTATACCTCGTTTGGTCTCGACCTGAATTATGGCGTCCGGCGCTGGTTGGGCGTTGGCATCAATTACTCGTATCGAAGCCTGAAGTCGGATAATAATCAACTGAATTTTAATCAGAATGTGGCTATGTTTTATATTACCGGCAATCCGCGTATTTCCGACGAAGCCAAAACCCCCTGGGCTACATGGTATTGAAGTGACAAATACATTCATGAACAAAATTTTATTTTTATATGTTGCGCTACTCATCTCGGCTGTTGCTTCCGCAAATGCCGAGACCAATGCGGGAAACGGTTCAATGTCCAACTATGAGCTTGGCGCGGGGGACAAAATTCTGATTACGGTGTTCCGCGAACCCGATCTGACGATGGAAGCCAAGTTGACCGACGCCGGCACCATCATCTTTCCTTTCCTGGGCGAAATGAATGTGAAAGGCTTAACGGTTGGCAAACTCAAAGACAAAATCACGCAGGGCTTAAGCGGCCGCTATTTGAAAGATCCGAGCGTTAGCGTGTCGGTTCTGGAGTACCGCGAGTTTTTTGTGAACGGTGAAGTCAAACAACCGGGGGCGTTCCCCTACTTTCCAGGGCTGACCGTACAAAAGGCTATCTCGATAGCCGGCGGCTTTACCGAGCGGGCTTCGCAATCCAGCGTTCTGCTCGAGCGCGAAAAAGACGCCAATCGTGAAGGCATTGAAGTGGAGTTGAATGCGCCTATCGCTCCGGGAGATATCGTGATCGTCGAGGAGAGCTTTTTCTGATGAATGATTTAAAACTAAGGGCCACGGGGCAAACAGCCTTGCGGGAACAAAATTTCAGAATGGATAGAGCCTTTCAGGATGAAGCTTTTATGGAGGAAGACAGCATAGACCTGCGCCACTATTGGCGTGTCGTGCGCCAATATCAATGGCGGATATTGCTGTTGGCTTTGGTGGCAACGGTATTGGCGAGCCTCTTCGTTTTTACGATGAAGCCCGTCTATCGTTCCTCCGCAACACTGCTGGTGGAAGGCAAGCACTCCAATCTGCTGTCGATCGAAGACGTTTATTCGATGGATACTACTCGCGCGGAATATTTTCAAACCCAGTTCGAAATTATCAAGTCCCCCGATTTGGCGCGCAAAGTCATTCAGAAATTGAAGCTGGCTACCCATCCGGAATTCAAGGAGATACCGCCTGAAAACGAGGGTCAGCCGTTTTGGAAGGACTGGCTGGCGATGTTGCCGGCTCTCGCTCAGGATAAGCCGGAAGGCACAGGGGTTGACGAGACTTTAAAGGCTGAAGAACTGTTGCTTAAAGACTTCCTGGAGCGTCTGAACGTCAAACCCCGCGTAAAAACGCAGTTGGTCGATGTCAGTTTTGATGCCAAGGACCCCAAGCTGGCGCGCGATGTGGTGAACGCGCTGGGCGAGACATTTATCGAGAGCGGCCTCGAAGCGCGCATGGAGGACACACGCAAGGCGGCGGAATGGCTTTCCGATCGATTGCAATCCTTAAAAGACAGGCTGACCGAGTCCGAAAACCGCTTGCAGGATTATCTGGCCAAGGAGCATCTGGTCGATCTGGAAGGCGTGCTAACGTTGAGCGCCAAGGAAATCGAAAAAAACACCGAAACCTTGGCTAGTGTGCGCCAGATGCGTATCGAAGCGGAGAGCACCTATAACAAAATTAAATCGGGCAACGGGCTGGAACAAGTTCCCGAAGTCCTGGAGGATCGTGTGATCCAGGATTTGAGAAACAAAGAAGCCGAATTGGCCAGTAAGGAATCGGATCTTGGCGAACGCTATGGGCCGCAACATCCGGCAATGTTGGCTCTTCAATCGGAGCGCTCGGCCATCCACGGATTACTGGAAAAACAACTGGCGAGCATCGTCTCCAGCATCAAGAGCCGCTATGAAATTGCCAGGTCCAACGAGCAAGCGGTTCTGTCGAGCATAGAAGGCAACAAGTCGCAAGTGCAGAAAATTGGCCGCAAGCAAAGTCGGCTTAGCGAATTGCAGCGAGAAGTCGAATCCAATAAAAATCTGTACGAAACCTTTATCAACCGCTTCAAGGAAGCGAATGAAGCCGCCGAACTCGGCGCCGCCAACATCCGTTTCATCGATAAAGCCAGCATTCCGCTCGATCCGGTCAAGCCCAAGAAGAAACTGATATTGGCATTGACCTTTGTCGGCATGGTATTTTTCGGTGTGCTGGTTGCCTTCCTGCTGGACTATCTGGATTCCACCTTCAAATCGCCGGACGATGTTGAAAGAAAGCTCGATCAGCCGTTCCTTGGCGTCATCCCGTTGCTGGATAGGCTGCGCAACCAGCCCGAAGCCTTGGGGCAATTGGTCGTGCGCGAACCGCGGGGAGTGTTCGCCGAAGCCGTGCGTACAATAAGAACGGGTTTGGTGTTGTCCGCATTGGACAGTCCGCATAACATCTGGATGGTCACGTCATCGCTTCCGGGAGAGGGTAAGTCCACGCTGGCGATGAACCTGGCGCAATCGCTCGCGCAAATGGAAAATACTGAGCAACGAGTTCTGCTGATAGAAGCCGACTTGCGCAGGCCGACGCTGGCAAAACGCTTTCAACTCCCACTCAAAGCTCCAGGCTTGACACATGCGTTGGCGCTCAACGCCAAACTGGATGAATGCCTGCATGCCGTGGAGGACTTGGCTCTTGATATCTTGCCTGCCGGCATGCCGCCTCCAAACCCGCTGGAATTATTGGCATCGAAGTCATTTGCCGAGTTATTGGAAGAGCTGGAAAAACGCTACAGTCTGATCCTGATCGACTCGCCGCCGGTGCACACGGTTAGCGATGCGCAATGGTTGGCTCAACATGTGCGCTCGGTTATCTATGCCGTGAAAGCTGATGCGACATCGATCAAGGCGGTAAAAGATGGGCTCAGAACGCTTGAACGGTTTGGCGCGCCATTGGCTGGCGTGGTGCTGACCCAAATGGATGTCGAAAATAGCAAGTATTACGGGCACGGCGAATACAGCGGCTATTACTATTACCAATCGGCGTATGGCGCGGATGAAGCCGGTTCTTCTTGATTTAACTGCTGCTTTATCGCGCATGATACGCCGTTTCAAAGCATATTTTCACTGGCATAAATATTGACCCCGAAACAACAAACTCTAACCCATGATTGATCTGCACTGCCACATGTTGCCAGGCATAGACGATGGCCCCAAAACCATGGAGCAAGCGCTGGAAATGGCGCGTTTTGCGGTTGACCACGGCACCCGCCGCTGTGTGCTGACTCCACACATTAAACCGGGATGCTACGATAACGATATCGAAAACATCCGGCGCGTATTCGAGGCATTCCAAAACCGGCTGGCCGGCGAGAATATCCCGTTGCAGGTTGGCATGGCCGCCGAAGTCCGTGTGTGTGCCGAGTTACCCGGCTTGATTAATCAGGGAAGAATTCCCTTTCTCGGGCGTTGGCAAGGCATGCGGCTGATCTTGCTGGAGTTCCCCCACGATCAGATTCCGGTAGGCGCGGACAAACTCATCGATTGGCTGATTGGGCGCGACATACTTCCGCTTATCGCGCATCCCGAACGTAACCAGGGCGTGATGCGCCACCCGGAAAAGATCAAACCCTTTGTAAGCAGAGGTTGCCTGTTGCAAATTACCGCGGACTCGGTAACCGGGTTGTTTGGCGAAGTTTCTCAACAACTGGCGCTTTCATTCATCCGAAAAGACATGGCGATGCTGATCGCGACCGACGCCCACAATCTTTACAAACGCCGGCCAACCCTGAAAGCCGCGCACGATATGTTATTGCCGATCATAGGGGGCGATAAGACCCGAGCCCTGTTCAGCGGCAATGCCGAAACGATGCTGTCATGATCGCTGGCGGCCATTCCGGCTTAAAACCGGCATTCCAGGCCGGCTTATACCTATCGGCCATAGTGGGGCTGATCATGCTGGCCAATACCGCAATACGCTGGTCGTTGGCCGATGTTTATGCGACGCAGCTGAGCCATCACCTGGATACCGTGGATCGCAACTTATCGAACAAAAATGCCGAGCAATGGCGTCTGGCCCGGCAGCACTTGGATCGCACCCTGGAACTGCGCCCTGCTTATGCGCGTTATTTCGAACTGGCGGAAAATTTTTATCAGAAGCTGGATACCTTGGAGTTCGGCGGAAATCCCCTTATCCAGGAGCTGGCCTGGAACGATAACGAAGCTAAAGCCCTGGACTACGCGCGCCGCGGCCTATATCTAATGCCTTCCTGGCCTTATCTCTGGAAGCGGTTGGCTATCAGTAAGCTGGCGCTAAAACAATTCGATGACGAATTAGCCGGCGCTATTGAACGGGCGCTGTATTTGGGGCCTTGGGAGCGGTCGGTTCAATATGGCGTGGCAATAGCGGGATTGAATTATTGGCCGATCCTGCAGGACGCGGAACGTCTGCACGTATCGCAAGCCGTGGCGCAAGCGTTGGAGATGGATCGAATGCAGCACAGCGAGCTTTTTGATACAAGCATAATCTTGTCGCACGCCAATTTTGTTCGAGTTTGCGAAGAACAAATAAAAAGTACGACTCAGCGCCAATTGCATAGCTATTGCCCTTAAGTTATATCAATTTAACTTGA
The DNA here is from genome assembly GCF_035916875.1 of Methylomicrobium sp. Wu6. Taxonomy (NCBI): domain Bacteria; kingdom Pseudomonadati; phylum Pseudomonadota; class Gammaproteobacteria; order Methylococcales; family Methylococcaceae; genus Methylomicrobium; species Methylomicrobium sp. Wu6. The sequence continues at coordinate 33,325 of NZ_JAXUHN010000052.1, read as the reverse complement.
AATCATAATAATCGGCGAGCCGTGGATTAATACGGTTTCAACCTTAATTAAATGTAATAACCAAAAACAAGACTAAAAATGTTATCAAATCAATCCATTCTTATTACTGGGGGAACAGGTTCATTCGGGAACACTTTCGTCCCGATGACCTTGACCAAATACAATCCGCGGCGAGTTGTCATTTATTCGCGCGATGAAATGAAGCAGTGGGAGATGGCCAAACTCTATGCCAATGACCCGCGCGTGCGCTTCTTCATTGGCGATGTGCGCGATAAGGATCGTCTTTCGCGCGCACTGGATGGCATTGATTATGTAGTCCACGCCGCCGCGACCAAGATTGTACCCACCGCCGAATACAACCCATTCGAGTGCGTTAAAACCAACGTAATGGGCGCGATGAACTTGATTGATGCATGTATAGATCGAGGCGTTAAACGCGTCGTTGCGCTTTCGACCGATAAGGCCAGCAGCCCGGCTAATCTGTACGGTGCGACAAAATTGGCATCCGACAAACTGTTTGTGGCGGGCAACTCCTACGCCGGTGCTCACGATACCCGTTTTGGGGTAGTGCGGTATGGCAATGTGATGGGCTCGCGCGGTTCGGTGATTCCTTTCTTTCTCTCAATTGCGGACAAAGGCACACTGCCTATCACCGATGACCGCATGACCCGTTTCATGATTACCCTGGAACAAGGTGTGGAATTGGTATGGCATGCCTTTGATGACATGATGGGCGGGGAAATATACGTCAAAAAAATTCCTTCGATGAAAGTGACCGACGTCGCACTCGCCAGCGTGCCTGACGCCAAACACGAGATCGTTGGCATCCGTCCCGGCGAGAAGCTCCACGAACAAATGATCGGGGTAGAAGATGCGCTTTACACTTATGAATACCCAGAGCACTTCAAAATACTACCCGCCATACACAACTGGAGCAACGATCCCTACCGCATCAAGGACGGGCGGAAAGTCGCCGAAGATTTTACCTACTGCTCGGACAATAACACCGAATGGATGAGTGTTGAATCGCTGCAAGCGTGGATCGTCCAAAACCGCGAAAAAGTCGGCAAAATATGACTACGATGATCCCTTACGGTCGGCAAGATATTTCCGACGCAGACATTCAGGCGGTTGTCGATGTACTGCGTTCCGACTACCTGACACAAGGCCCGGCCGTTCCCGCTTTTGAAAACAGTGTCGCAGGCTATTGCGGCGCGCAATTCGGCATTGCGGTGAACAGCGCCACGAGTGCCCTGCACATTGCCTGTTTGGCACTGGGCGTAGGTCCAAACGATATCGTCTGGACCACCCCGATCACGTTTGTGGCGAGCGCGAACTGCGTGCTTTATTGCGGCGCACAGGTCGATTTTGTCGATATCGATCCGCGCACTTACAACATGAGCGTGGAGCGCCTGGCGGAAAAACTGGCGCAGGCGGAAAAGTTCGGCAATCTCCCCAAGGTCGTGATCCCCGTACACCTGTGCGGACAGCCCTGCGACATGGCGAGCATCCATGCGCTCAGTCGGCAATATGGCTTCAAGATCATCGAGGATGCTTCGCATGCGATTGGCGGTAAATACCGCGGCGAACCGATCGGCAATTGCCGCTATAGCGACATCACCGTATTCAGCTTCCACCCGGTCAAGATCATCACCACGGCGGAAGGCGGCATGGCCATGACCAAAGATGCGCAGTTGGCGAAACGCATGCAGTTACTGCGCAGCCACGGCATTACCCGCGACGTGAACGAGATGACTCATGTGCCGGATGGTCCCTGGTACTACCAGCAGATCGACCTTGGCTACAACTACCGCATGACCGACTTGCAAGCCGCACTGGGCCTGAGCCAAATGCAGCGGTTGGACGAATTCGTCGCCAGGCGGCACGCCATCGCCAAGCGCTATGATCGGTTATTGGCGGATTTGCCGGTCGTTACGCCTTGGCAGCACCCGGACAGCTATTCCGGTTTGCATCTTTACGTGATTCGTTTGAAGCTGAAAGAAATTGGCGGTACCCATCGGCAAGTGTTCGAGGACTTGCGTGCAGCCGGCATCGGCGTCAACCTGCATTATATCCCGGTTCATACCCAGCCTTACTACGAAGGGCTTGGATTCAAGGCAGGCTATTGTCCGGAAGCAGAGCACTACTATGACGAAGCGATCAGTCTGCCGATGTACCCGGGATTGACCGAAGCGCAGCAAGATAAAGTTGTCGACGTATTACGCGAGGTTACTGCAAAATGAACATCGCCGTCATTCCTGCGCGCGGCGGCAGCAAACGTATTCCGCGTAAAAATATCAAGCCTTTCTGCGGCAAGCCGATGATCGCCTGGTCGATCGAGGCGGCCAAGGCGTCCGGACTGTTTGAGCGCATCATCGTCTCCACGGACGATGCGGATATTGCCGAAACGGCCATACGGTGGGGCGCGGAAATTCCCTTCATGCGCCCTGAAGAACTATCCAACGACTACGCCGGCACGACGCCGGTCGTTGCTCATGCAACGCAATGGGTGTTGGATCAAGGGTTCAGCCTAGAAGCGGTATGCTGCATCTATGCGACAGCACCGTTTGTGCAGAAAGATGATTTGATACAAGGATGGGAGGCGTTGAGATCGGGTGATTGGGATTATGCTTTCACGGCAACCGACTTTGCCGCGCCGATCTTTCGTTCGTTTAAACAAACAGCCGAAGGCGGCATAGAGATGTTCTTTCCTGAACATTTTGTCACGCGGTCGCAGGATTTGCCGGTAGCGTTGCATGATGCGGGACAGTTCTATTGGGGGCGGTCTGCATCATGGTTGGAGAGCCGGCGCATCTTTGACCGGCGCTCGAAACCGGTCATGATTCCCCGTTGGCGAGTGCAAGATATTGATACGCAGGATGATTGGGAGCGCGCCGAGATATTGGCGCCAATTATCATGCAGCATAAAAATTGAGCATGCAAAGCAAATCGCATGGCTTCCGCATTCATTCCAGTAGCCAAATTAAACCAGCCTTCTTCATATGCGGTCTGATTTTAGCGGACGGCTTAGAACAACGTGACGCAGCATTTCTAACTTTGCGCCCAATTGGAGAGCAATCATGCAAATAGCAATCGAGTTACCTAACGACTTTGTCGCATTTCAGGCTGTATCCGACATTCAGCAAGAAGTGCGGACCTCTTATGCTCTTTGGCTTTACCAGCGTGAGAGAGTAACGCTTGTTAAAGCCGCAGAATTGGCAGGAGTCAACCTTTATGACTTCATGAGCATCTGCAAGGCAAACCGGTTACCCGTCGTTGACATCACGCGCGATGAACTGCTTGAAGAACTGGCTGGATTTAACCGAACATGATTTTGGTAGCAGATGCTTCAGCGCTAATTGTCCTTGCGGCCTGCGACAGTCTCGCCCTGCTTGAAGCGCTTTTCGGCAACGTTCTCGTACCCGAGGCAGTTTTTTCCGAAGTAACTGTTCCTGGCAAGCCGCAATCCGCACGTCTGCGAAGCTATCTGCACGATAAAGTTCGTGTGGTGGATATGCAGCGATATGTTTACCTGGATGCTTTTGCCGATGCCGGCGAAACCCAGGCGATGCTTCTCTACAAGGAAGTGTCTGCTGACTACTTGCTTATTGACGACAAGCGTGGGCGCAAGGTTGCAAAAATTAACCAGATTAAAACGGTGGGCTCATTAGGAGTATTACTTCAAGCCAAAAGAATCGGTTTGATTCCTCGTATTGCTCCCTTGATCGAACAAATTGCCGCCAGTCCGGTTTTTATGAGCGAGAATTTGATACAAACCGTCCTCGAAATGGCTGGGGAGAATACCCAGCGAGGTAACGCGTCATGAATATCGCTTTCCGCGCCGATGCCACCAGCCAGATCGGGACAGGCCATTTCATGCGTTGCCTGACCTTGGCCGATGCGCTGAAGAGAAAAGGGGCGCAGATACGTTTTATCAGCCGAGGACTACCCTCGCATTTACGCGACATGCTGGCAGCAAAAGGCATGGAGCTCTCATTACTAAGCAGTAATGAAGGTTCGTCAGCTACTGACGACCTTGCGCATTCGCATTGGCTGGGAACCAGTCAGGCACAGGATGCGGAAGCAACCATTCAGGCGCTGTCTGACCAAACCTGGGATTGGCTGATTATCGACCACTATGCACTGGATGCGCGCTGGGAAAGTGCAATGCGCACCTCTGCCAGACAGATTATGGTGATCGATGACATCGCCGACCGGAGCCACGATTGCGATGTGCTGCTGGATCAGAATTTCTATGCAGACATGCAAACGCGTTATGCCGATAAAGTGCCCGCGCATTGCCAATTATTGCTGGGCCCACGTTATGCCTTGCTACGTGATGAATTTCGAAAACTGCGTGAGCAAGTCAGGCCGCGCACAGGGCCAGTAAAGCGAATCCTGGTGTTTTTTGGCGGTGTGGATGCGGATAACTACACGAGACTCGCCATCAAGGCCTTGGCCGAGATGGGAGTCGAAGGCCTGCATGTGGATGTGGTGATCGGTGCACAGCATCCATGCCGTGCGGAAATTGAAACTAATTGCGCTTCGCAAGGGTTTGTTTGCCATGTGCAAACAAACAGGATGGCGGAGTTGATGGCGGCTGCCGATCTGGCGATTGGGGCGGGAGGTTCTGCAACGTGGGAGCGTTGTTGTTTAGGCTTGCCGGCGCTGAGCATTTGCGTGGCCGACAACCAGCAACAACAGATAGCTGATGCCGCACAGAAAGGGTTGTTGTATGCGCCAGCGTTCGATAAAGATTTGGCTGGTGTAATCAAGACGCATGCTTCAGCACTGATTGAAAATCCGTATCTTCGGCGGCTTATTTCTGACAAAGCCATGAAGGCAGTCGATGGGCGAGGGGTGTCGCGGATCATTGGTAACTTGGGATGCAGTGGGATTGCGATCAGAAATGCCAAAGAAGAAGATTCTCCCAGACTATTCGAATGGCGGAACCACCCAAGCATCAGGTCAGTGTCGAGGAATGCTGATCCTATTTCCTGGGAAAATCATCAGAAGTGGTTTTCTTCTGTGCTGGCTTCACAGGATAGAGTCCTTCTCATTGGAGAGACCGACGAGGTACCGGTAGGCGTCGTGCGTTTTGATAAGCGCGAGGATTGTGCTGAGATTTCGATCTATCTGGTTCCGGATTCCAACCATTCCGGGCAGGGGAGAAATCTGCTGCTCAGCGTGGAACAATGGCTGATCGCCAACCGGCCTGACATCCACTGTATTCAAGCCAATGTGCTAGGTGGTAACGAACCTTCGCATCGACTGTTTTTAGGGGCAGGCTACCGAGTCGAAAATACAAATTATCTAAAAAAGCTGAATTAAAAAACATGACCAGAGAATTCAAAATCGCAGACAAGTTGATCGGGCAAAACCATGCCCCCTTCATCATCGCCGAAATGTCCGGCAACCATAACCAGTCGCTGGAACGGGCATTGGAAATCGTCGAGGCGGCCGCCAAGACCGGTGCGCATGGGCTGAAGATACAGACCTATACGCCGGACACCATGACGCTTGACCTGGACGAGCGCGAATTTCACATCAGCGATCCCAAAAGTCTGTGGGCGGGTACGTCGCTTTACAAGCTGTACGGCGAAGCCTACACGCCGTGGGAATGGCACAAGCCGATTTTCGATCGTGCGCGCGAACTGGGTATCATCCCGTTCAGCACGCCGTTTGACGATACGGCGGTGGACTTTCTGGAAAGCCTGGATGTGCCTTGCTACAAGATCGCATCGTTCGAGAATACCGACCTGCCGTTGATTCGGCGGGTGGCCGCGACCGGTAAACCGTTGATCATTTCCACAGGCATGGCCAGCATTGCCGAACTTGATGACACGGTTCGCGCAGCCCGCGAAGCCGGCTGTAAAGACCTGATCCTGCTCAAGTGCACCAGCACCTATCCCGCCACGGCGGAGAACACCAACATTCTGACTATTCCGCACTTGCGTGAGTTGTTCGGTTGTGAAGTGGGCTTATCGGATCACACTATGGGTGTGGGCGTGTCGGTAGCCAGCGTCGCATTGGGTGCCACGGTCATCGAGAAGCACTTCACCCTCAATCGTGCCGATGGAGGGGTCGACAGCTCATTTTCTATGGAACCCGCTGAAATGGCGCAACTGGTAGTCGAGACCGAACGCGCTTGGCAAGCGCTTGGGAAAGTGAGTTACGGCGCAACCGAGGCCGAAAAAAAATCTCTTCAGTTCCGGCGTTCCCTATATATCGTAAAGGATCTTAAAGCTGGTGATGTGTTGACCCAGGAGAATGTTCGGGCGATACGCCCAGGGTTTGGTTTACCTACCAAATATCAGGAACAAGTATTGGGCAAGCCGGTGAAGCAGGATGTGAAACGTGGGACAGCGCTTAATTTCGATCTTTTGTAACACATGCGATTTATGCTTGTTGTTGGGTTCCTATAGTGAAAGCATTAATGGTAAATGCGGATTGGTGCATGGGGTGCAGAATAAAAACAAGAGGTGTGAGTGCATAGTCCGTTGTGGTCAAGAGTTGTTCGGTTCCTCTCCTATGCTGGGCTAAGTTACATTGAGAAAGCATTGATCTTCGGTTTTCCGATTACGGTGTTGTATTTGACTGGTGACAAAGCACGGTACAATCAAATCGAGTTCATTTTCTCGACTGCCGCGGTGAGCGCGCTATTTTTAGACGGAGGCCTCAAAACTTACCTTTTGTATGCATACAAGCAGAGTGAGCAGTCCGTCGAGCGGATTAAGCCGATTTTTGCCTCTTACAAGGTGCTGCTAAAGGGATATTTATTCGTGTTAGCAATGGCGTTTGTGTGTATGTCATTGTGGATGCCAGAGCGAATACTTGATTGGGGTGGAGCAACTGCCCGCGCTCTGTTTTTGTCCATGGTTGGCTTTGTCGCAGTCTGGTACCGGATTGCAGACAAGCCTTCCAGGGTATTTATTTTATCAATACCGGTATATGTCGCTGCCGGAGCATTGATTTGGCTCTTGGGTGATATAAGTGATACAGGATTTTCTATAGCATTGGTTGTGCCGCATTTGCTTGCTGTGGCATTAGCCGCATTTATAGGATTTTCTGTCGGCAGAGGAAACATGTGCGCACTAATTGTTCATATAAGTGCAGCGCTCAAATATGGTTGGCCAATATTGGCCAGTGTATTGCTCACCATGGTAGTAGCTAATTTCGGTAAGTTATATGCTTATAACTACCTTAGTGAAAAAGAAATGTTTAACTTCTCTTTTTCACAGCGTATGGCGCTTATTATACAGTTGGGTCACCTCGCTGTAAGCGGTTACATGGCAAAGCATCTGTTTGTTAGCGAGCAGAGAAGATTCCATCAAAAAACTTTTGCTGTGTATTTAATAACACTATTAATGGCAACCATTGTAGCCTATAGCGCAGCATGGTTTGCACCATCCCTTGGCTTTATATCCTCAACGCAGATAGATACGACATTCACCTTGATCATTATCTACACGCTGCTGTGGTGCATCGGCGGGTATCTCGAACTCTACCTTAATAGAGTAAATAGGAACTCTCTCGTTCTTGGTAGTGCAATTACGGCAGCAGGCGTTTTTCTCGCTTGGGTTATGTTTACTCGATATCCAATGATAAGCAGGATTGCAACAGCTATGGCTTTGGGAGCCGCATCGAATGTAATGTTTCTTATTATGAGCCTTTTTATTATTAGGCGTAATTAATGAAAAAATATTTTGCTATTTTAATCGCTTTTGTTCCTTTCAATTTTTTCCGGCTATTTCTTTACCGTCGACTGCTTGATTATCGCATTGTTAAAGGCGCAAAGATTGCTCCATTCACGCTTATTATCGCGGAGCATTGCGAAATAGGGAAAGTGTCAATCGGTTTCTTAAACTACATTTCTGCAAAGAAAGTTAATTTTCGAGATGATGTAAGAATAGGTAAATTAAATCGTTTTAAGTGGTTGGAAGAGATTTATGTGGGTGAAGGTACAACTATTGTGACAGGAAATGTCGCCTTTGGCACGAGGCCGGGTATCTCGCCTTTTGAAGGCTTTCAAAAACTCTATCTCGGTAAAGATTGCGTTATAACAAATAGGCACTTATTGGATGTCTCAGACGAACTGATAATTGGAGATAACGTAACAATAGCAGGTGAGGGGTCTCAATTTTGGACACACGGTTTCGACCTGCAACATGTAAAAATACAAGCCGGAATAAAGGTTGGGAATCGTGTTTACATAGGGTCTAGGTGTATGGTTCTGGGCGGCGCCCATGTTGCAAACGATGTAGTTATTGGTGCCGGTACGACAGTAGCTCGATCAATCGATCATTCGGGATTTTATGTTTCGTCTGGGTTAGTGCGAAAAAGCGATGTACCAAATTATACCAAAACAGATGCCTTAACCGACTACAACGGCTTTAAGTTTGTGCGAAGAATTTTACCTGCCGCAACCCAAAGCAATATTACAATCAGTAGAGACGCGAAATTATGAGTTTTTTATTTGAGGTTAATCTAAATCTATCTCCGGATGCATGGATAGTGCAAGCGAACGAGATAATGAGTGCGAACAAGAGCAGCGCAGTCAAGTTCAATGATGCCTTTGTATTAGCTGATTTTCGGTCATATTGCGGTGAGTCACTCGATATAGCTGTAGACAAATGGCTGCCTGGAGTTGGTAATTCGACAACTGGGTATGATATTGATGGAGAGTTCGCAATTGCTGCGGTATTCCCTGTGCGGCGTGAGATTGTACTTGCGCGCGATTGGTCTGGTGTCAGAAATATTTTTTATACTATTGAAGGGAATAGGCTAATCGTTGGAAGTAATGTATATCAAGTTGTTTCTTCGAGACATGATAGAAAATTCTCGTTAGTCTCATGTGCTGAGTATTTAGCATATGAGTATGTTGCAGAGCCGAAAACGCTGTTTGATAGTGTATTCTGCGTTCCTCGTGGAAAAACAGTTGTTATTAATGTTGACGGTAATATTACTATTAAAGGTTGCAGCAAACTTATTCCATTAGCTGTAGAAGGAGTCGAGTTATATTCAGGATTGCGCGATAGTATCACTCGGGCGCATCAAAAGCGACTTGGTCATACCAATGGGATTTATCTATCAGGAGGGATTGACTCTACAGTAATGGCAATTGCCTTGAAACGAGATTTGGGTCTGGAACAAGTTCACGCTTTGACATTTCGAACCATCGGGGCCGAACAGGACGAATCTGAAGAGGCTGAAAATGTGGCAAAGCAGTTGGGTCTAAGTTACGAGTGCGTATCTGTCGATCCAACTCGTTCGGTTGACCTCTCCGATGTGATAGATAGATCGAATTTCCCATATCCGGGTGCAATATTTTTAGAATGCATTGCTGATCATATAAGAGGCGCTGAACTCCATGGCATTACTCTTTTTGCAGGTCAGGACACACGACTACACACCCCGTCTTACAATATTTTAGATCGACTTGTCCTTCATCACTTTTTAGATAGTCAGTTTAGTAGACAGATTCTGAAGTTAACTGGTTTCGTTATTAAGGGTTTGTTTATGGATGGGCGTATACATAAGGGAGGTGAGCGACTTTTCATGGGGGCCGATTTAAGCGCTTACGTCGCTAGATACTTTTATCACTGTCACCAGTTAGGGACGCGAACACCGGGCGGAAGACTTGCCTCCGAGCAACTACTTGCTGATATTGTTGAAAACGTAAGTTTTGGAAATTCATCAAGAGAAGTATTTAACGATATTGTTAATCTTGCATGGGATCGCCAATATACTTCCGATATGGCTTACATGGGGGGAGTTACGAGATCATATGGAAATCAGTGTAGCCTGCCCTTTTACGATCGTGATCTTGCAAATTATTCTGCGTCGATTCCAATGGATATGGCACTAAAGACGACAGTGGGCCGGGCAGGCCATAGTGGAGCTAAAAAACGAGTCAATAAGTTTGTATTGCGAGAGGCTTATAAGAAAGACCTAACACCGCACATGATTTTTCGCGACAAGGCCGTTTGCGTGACTAATCATTTGTACTTGAATGGCTGCATGAGTGAGTATGTCACTGACCTGTTTCATACCCCCGTCCTCAAAGACACTGAAATTGGACAGCAGCTTGAACTTGGCCCATTGTATCAGCGGGGAATCGATAAAAATGGCAAGTGGACCATGCACGAATATGAGCAGGTCGTAGAGACTCATAACCTTTTGTTCCTGGAAATCATCGCTCGAAAATATGGGATTCAATGCTGATAGTTTCAAGCAATTAATACCAATAGATGACTCAATCGTTACCTAGTATGTCAAAAATTAATATTTGCTTCGTCGCAAACTACTATAAAACATATTTTTTTCATGAAATTGCAACTCACTTGCAAGCCAATGGTATTGATGTCTGTTGGATCGTCGTCAACCGGAAGCTACGTGATTTTTTGATAGATAAGTATGGGTCGGATGCTGTTCTCTATTTAAGCAAGGATGATGCTGAGCAGGCACGAGAGTCAGTAGGCGATTTTCGCCTCAATGAGTTGGTGCATGGCGATCGCGCGCTACGATACCAGGTTCGATGGGCATATTCCTTTCTAAATAACATTCAGCAGCCGATCTACGAGTTCCTGAAGCAGCACGATGTGCGCTTCGTCTTCGGGGAGATTACCTGGGCACATGAGATTCTAATTCATCGGGTGGTAACTTCTTGTCAAGAACTGAAGGCCGTCTATTATTGCCCTCATACTATTCGTATGCCCACAGGACGATTTGGTTTCTTTAGGGATGAATACCAGTCAGAGCTTGTCCCGTTGCCTACGATTAAGGAAGATAAGTCAGAAGGCAATTTATCTCCGATTATTGCAGAAAAGCCGGATTATCTGGCGCTTAACGATATGAGGTTACAGCAAGCGCGCACCTTCAGTGCCAGGCTGTCACGTCTGAAACGCTATTTTACTATGGAAAACATCGACGCCAAGGATCCGACTCTAATAGTTAATCGTTGGCTTTCCTTCAGACTTAGAGCCGCTGAAGAAATCAACCGCGAGTTATACCATCTTGTTCCGAAAGCAAGTTTCGATGAGACTCTGGCGAACCGGAATTTTGTGTTTCTGGGCTTGCACAAGCAGCCGGAAGCATCGATCGATGTAATCGGTCGTTACTATGAAAATCAGTTTTATAATATCGTTAACATTTGGCGTGCACTGCCAGATGGTTGGTTACTGCTTGTAAAAGAGCACAGCAATGCAGTAGGTGATCGATCATGGGGTTTTTATCGCAAACTCCGTCAGTTAAGAAATGTTGTGTTGGTCGACGAACAAGCCGATTCCCATACCATCATTCGGCGCTCACGCGCAGTCGTTACCGTCTCAGGCACCATGGCTTACGAATCAGCGCTTATGGGAATACCGAGTTTGACTTTTGGCGACGTATTTTTTAACCAACTGCCGGGGTGTCGTAAGATTGGACTTGAAAACCTGCGCGCCGGTGGTTTGCACTGTCTAGTTCATACGATAGACAAAGAGGCTAACGCAGAGTTTACACAATGGCTTAATGAGCATAGTGCGGAAGGTTGTATTAGTGATCCCGTTTCAAATCGTGCTTGTATGAATGCTGAAAATATTAAACAAGTAGTTGATGCCTTTATTGCGGTGATTAAATGAAGAGAGGGGGTATTGTACTTGTTTTGCTGTTAATTGCGCTTACCAATTTTGTTGTAATTACAATTGATGGGGTTGCGCCGCTTACTGTATTTATTCTATATTTTCCTGTTGTTGTTTACTTTGTATTAATTCGGTTAAAAAACAGATTGCCTGTCTTAGATAATCCTGGGGTAGTTATTTTGGCTGGCTATTTATTTTTTGTTAGCTTGATTAATATTGGTGAGGTCCGCTGGTCGTCTTTTTGGTATTCTATTTTATTTTGCGTGTTTTTTTTATTTATAGCTCAGCATCAATATGTTTTTTCTAGAGAGCGTATTCAAAAAACCAGTAAGATAATTATTTATTCTTATTTAATAAATGTATTATTAGCTCAAATTTTATTCGCTTTTATCGGTGGGTTGTCATCCTTGGAGTGGCTTTTTCAAGGGACATTAGACGCTAAGTCTGGGGTAATGAGGTTTCAAGGGTTTTCCAGTGAGCCATCATATGCTGCATTTGTTGTGCTTGTTGCTTTTCTAGTTTACAGCAGATTTACTAAGGACACACGTAAATCAAAGGCTATTATCCTTTTGTCAGTTATTTTCTTATTAAGGTCATTTTCTTCTGTTTATGGATATATTATATTAAGTGCGATTGGGTTAGATTGGGTTTTGAGACATAAGAAAACTACCAAAATTAATCGCATAATAATCTTGTTCATAGCAATTTTAGGGGGGGGGGTGGTAGGCAGCTTTGGTATTAGTGGAGAATCTAGAGTTGGGGGGATCATTTTTCTTATTGCCTCTGGTAATTTAAATTTAGAAAGCTTAAGGTTCATTGATGGGAGTGCTTTTATGAGGGTTGGGCCTTTGTTTTCTTACTTGGAAGAAATAGATTGGTTTTCTATGCAAACATATGTCGGATATGGGGCAGGAAGTGCTGCAATCCATTTTGGGAGTATATTTAACGATGTGATAGACTCGTCATATAAGGGATATGAGTCTAGTACTCTTAATTTGGGGTTTTTCCCTGCATTTTCTTATGATTATGGTATAATTGGCGTAATTCTTGTGTTCTTGACTGTTCTTCGTCGTGGAATGTGCGGATTTATTTCTATTGAGTCGTTTATTATTATTCTTTTGCTGTTTAATGCAAATTTTAATACGCAATTGTTTTGGTATGTATGGGCAATGCTATTTATTATGAATAATATTTCATCTCGCACATATGATATTGAAATGCGCATTAATTCTTTACGTTTTACGCGAGAGGTTTTATGACACACATCCGACTATTTGTTGATGGCCATGTCTTCGACGGTCCACATCAAGGCACAACCACTTTTCTTCGCGGTATCTATGGCAGCATGATTCGTCAGGGTAGTCCATTCGAAATTATGATTGGAGCCCAGTCAGATGATCTGTTGGAGAAAGAACCTTGGCTCGGCTCGGAAGTTAAGTTAATTAAGTATCGTACAGAGAACAGGTATGCACGATTGGGCTTTGAGATTCCATCAATCATTCGAAAATACCAAATTGATTATGCACATTTTCAATATTTTTGCCCACCTATAAAGAACTGCCGATGGATTGTGACGATTCATGATTTGCTATTTAACGATTTTCCTGAAGAGTTTCCCTTATCGTACCGTTTGCTCCGAAATGTGTTATTTAGGCATGCAGCTAGTCTGGCCGAAATCAAAACGACTGTTTCGGATTATTCGCGACTTACAATACAAAGAGATTTTGGCATACCAGCAGATCAGATACATGTACTGCCGAACGGAGTCGATTCCTCGTTATTTGAACCATACTCACGGGAAGATGCCAAGCAACAAATTCGCGCCGCTTATGGCGTCGACCGCTATGTTCTCTACGTGAGTCGGCTGGAGCCTCGCAAGAATCACGAGGCGCTTGCGCGTGCTTTTTTTGAGCTGGAGCTTGACCGAAAGGGTTATCAGCTTGTTTTTGTTGGTCGCCAGACATTGCCTGTGCCGGAACTGGATCGATTTATTGCAGATTTACCATCCGATCGTCGATTAGCCTTCCGTCATTTTGACAGTGTCGGACAGTCCGATCTTGTTAACTTCTATTGCGCGGCTGATTTATTCGTCTACCCCTCAAAGGCCGAGGGATTCGGTATTCCTCCGTTGGAGGCAGTGGCTATGAATATTCCAACGCTTTGCTCCAACGCGACAGCAATGGCTGATTTTGACTTTTTGGGGGATGGGTTATTTGCACCAGACGATCAAGATGAGCTTAAGAAAAAAATCCTCAACATCGTCAATGGCGGAGTCGATCATGCGCAGTTGGCTGATGCACGTCAAGCTGTACGTAACCGCTATTCGTGGGATATTGGCGCACAGAGGTTAACTTCTCTTATTTTAGCTGACCATAAAATGCGATAGTAGTAAAGATCAATAATATGAAGTTGAAATCACGAGACTGCAGCATAAATATATTTTTTTCACGATGGCATGCCGTCTTTACGTTGTTGACATTTTTCGGCTTATTGGTCAGCAGTAATTATGCTATATCCGAGAGTTTGTTGAATGTTGGGGAAGACCAATCTAAACATAAGCCAATACAGACCGAGGTCGGGGTTTTTTATTTCCCCGGATGGCACTCCAAAAGAGGTTATTGGAACGATATAAAAGGGTTGCCTGGTTCAAGATCCCCCAATGTGCCCTGGCCTGATCGAGAACCTTTGCTTGGCCTTTACGCTGAAGAGGATGTCAAGGTAGCCGAGCAGCATATCGAATGGGCAAACAAGTATGGAGTGACATTTTTTGCATATGATTGGTATTGGGAGGGAAAGGCGCCCAGTTCAAATCATGCGATTGAAAATTTCCTAAAGGCTTCTAACAATTCAAAGCTCAAGTTTTCCATGTTATGGGCAAATCATAGTGATGTGCCTAGGAATCTAAAAGAATTCGATGATATGGTGAGCTTCTGGCTGAAGCATTATCTTGGGCATCCTCAATATTATCGAATGGGTGGGAAGCCCGTGGTTTTTGTTTTTACTAACGGGCGTCTTGAGATCAACGCAAAAAAATTTGGCTGGTCTGCTAAAAGCCTTTTAGATCGTGCTGATGAGATGGCTCGAAAAGCGGGGCTCTCTGGCATCTTCTTTGTGGCGACAAACGACACGCGTCCTTCGGATAGTTTTGAGGCCAATCTCATCAAGCAGGGTTTTTCAGCTTACACAGGTTGGTGCAATATAGGGGGGGAGACCAATAAACCGGTTACCTTGGATTATCAGGTTATGGTCGATGCATATCTTGATTCTTATGATGCTGCGGCCAAAACAAAAGGTGAAATTCTCTATTTTCCACCGACAAGTTCTGGACGTGATTCAAGACCTTGGCTTGGTAGTAAGGCTCATGTTAGGGCTGACGCGAGTCCCATGAAATTCAGGTCGATGTTACAGGGGGCTAAGGCGTTAATCGATTCCCATAAAAAAGGCGTTATGCCTTTGGTCATGATTCAATCGTGGAATGAATGGGCTGAGGGTGCGTATATCGAGCCCAGTAAAAAATGGGGTTTTGAATACTTAAACACAATTAAAGATGTTTTGGGTAAATGTGGTACGCAGATAGGTCAGCCCTGCGCACCAAGCGAGATGAAATAAGCTATGAAGACTTTAAGAATCCTCGGTACTCGCGGTGTCCCTGCTGCTCACGGTGGCTTTGAAACCTTTGCAGAGCATCTGGCGCTGTATCTGGTTGCACATGGTTGGCGCGTCGTGGTGTATTGCCAGGAAGACGGACCCGGTCCTGTATTTGAAGACACTTGGCAAGGTATTGAGCGGGTACATATTCCGGTTGCGCAGACAGGCCCGAAGGGCACTGTGGTGTTCGACTGGAAGGCCACAGCACATGCTGCCCAGTTTGGCGATTTGTGTTTGACGTTGGGTTACAATACCGCAGCGTTTTGCGCTTTGCTTCGCATGAAGGGGGTGCCTAATCTGATCAACATGGATGGCATCGAGTGGTCGCGCGCCAAGTGGGGACCCGTCGCTAAGACCTGGTTCTGGCTGAATGATTGGGCGGGTTGTTGGTTGGGTAATCATCTCGTGGCCGACCATCCCAAAATCAAGGAGCATTTGAGAAGCCGCTGGCTGCGTGAAGACAAGATCACGATGATTCCTTACGGTGCGGATGCGGTTACGGATGCACATGCCGAAAAGGTGATTGTGCTTGGCTTGGAACCTAAGCGTTATTTAACCGTGATCGCGCGTGCCGAGCCGGAAAACTCCTTGCTGGAAATCGTGAAAGGTTTTTCGAAAAAGCCGCGAGGTTACCAACTTGCCGTGCTGGGTAATTATGACCCGGAGAAAAATGCGTACCATCGCGCCGTGATGGATGCGGCCGGCGCAGAGGTGTTATTCCTTGGGGCGATATACGATAAGGCCGTGGTGCGAGCTTTGCGCTTCCATTCAGTCGCCTATATTCACGGGCATCAGGTGGGCGGTACAAACCCGTCTTTGATCGAGGCGATGGGCGCGGGTAATCCGGTGATCGCGCACGACAACCCATTTAATCGCTGGGTGGCGGGTGAGTCCGCGCGGTATTTCAGTGACGCGGATGCGTGTTCCGATCGATTGGATGAGGTTTTGCAAAGCCCGAGTGTGCTTGACGAAATGAAACAGGGGATTTTGCAGCGCCACCAGGATGAATTTACCTGGGAAAAAGTGTTGGTGGAGTATGAAGCGTTGCTTGTTAAGTGGTTGCCTGATCTTTCCAAAAGAAAAATGAAGTCCGCTCGCCTTGGGCTTATTGAAAGGTGAATGGACTTCGACAAGCTGAGTATTAACGGAGTTAATTCTTTATCGTAACGTATCAAGAGTATGGGCTTTTATTAGATGAAAACTACTAAGGGGGCGGGATTTGCAATCCCATTCCCTTAGTTTTGAGGCTGCCGATAGCCTAAAGCTAGTGGAAACTCTGCGGACGGGGCTACAACATGCCCCGTCCAGCGAAGAGAATTGTCTGAATGCCTTATGGGGCTCCTTAATTACAGCATTTAAAATTTTTAATTGGGTTTATTTTTTATGATTCCAGTCATTTTATCCGGCGGTTCCGGTACTCGGCTATGGCCCCTGTCGCGTACCCATTATCCAAAACAGTTTTTACCTTTAACATCGGAAAATACGATGCTGCAGGAGACCTGGCTACGATTAGAGGGCGTGCCCGCCTTAAGCTCGCCGATTGCCGTCTGCAATGAAGCGCACCGGTTTATGGTGGCTGAACAGTTGCGGGAGATCGACGTCAAGCCGGGCGCGATCATATTGGAGCCTTTTGGCCGCAATACCGCGCCGGCCATTGCCTTGGCGGCCTTGTCGACCCATCCGGACGAGGTGTTGCTGGTTTTGCCGTCGGATCATGTCATTTTACAGGTGTCCGTGTTTCAAGACGCCGTAAAACAGGCGGAACGCTTGGCATTACAAAATTTCCTGGTCACTTTCGGGATCGTGCCGACGCATCCCGAAACCGGCTACGGTTACATCAAACGAGGAGCCGTCGCCGTCATGGACGATTCAGCGTATCCGGTGGCGGCGTTTGCCGAGAAGCCAGACTTAAAAACGGCGCAAGGCTATTTGGAGAGCGGGGACTATCTGTGGAATAGCGGCATGTTTGCTTTCAAAGCCGGAGTTTTTCTACAGGAGCTGGAAAAATTCAATCCGCAAATGCTGGCCATTTGCCGGGAGGCATTTAATGCCGCGCAGCGCGATGTCGATTTTGTTCGTATCCCGGCGAATATTTTCACTTCTTGTCCGTCGGATTCGGTCGATTATGCGGTGATGGAAAAAACCGATAAAGCCATGGTGATTCCGCTGGATGCGGGATGGAACGATGTGGGCTCGTGGTCGGCTTTATGGGAGGTCACGGCGAAGGACGATCGGGGGAACGCGATACGCGGCGATGTGCTTACCGTCGATACGCATGATTCTTTTATCCATTCGGAGAATAAACTCGTTGCCGTCGTCGGGATTAGGGATCTGGTGGTTGTGGAAACCGATGATGCGGTCATGATTGCGCCCAAGGACAGGGTGCAAGATGTCAAACTGTTGGTAGAGCAGTTGAAAAACGACAAACGCCCCGAAGCCGATGTGCACCGTAAAGTGTACCGGCCGTGGGGCTTTTATGACGAAATTGACATGGGAGAACGGCATAAAACCAAACGGATCGAGGTTAAACCCGGCGCCAAGCTGTCTCTCCAGATGCACCATCATCGCGCGGAGCATTGGGTCGTCGTCAAAGGCACTGCCTTAGTGACCCGAGGCGAGGAGCAGGTGCTGGTGTCGGAAAATCAGTCGACCTTCATTCCTTTGGGAGTGACTCACCGTTTGGAAAATCCGGGCGTCATTCCGCTGGAAATGATCGAGGTGCAGTCCGGCAGCTATTTAGGCGAAGACGATATTGTCCGCTTCTCCGATCACTACGGCCGCCAAATCAAACCCCTCTGATTTACGGAATGCTCTTTATCCGCATTTAAACCCACTCACAAGGAAATCATGAAAAACAGCCGTGAAATCATTGCACTCAGCCCGATCCGCTTCGGCACCAGCGGCGCACGGGGCTTGGTGGAGGATTTGAACCCGGAGGTATGTTTTGCCTATACGCTGGCTTTTTTGCACAGCGTCCTGCCGACGCCCGGTTCGCGCGTGGCGGTTGGCATGGATTTACGCCCCAGCAGCCCTGCGATTGCCGCAGCTTGCTTGGCGGCGATCCGTCATGCCGGATTCGAGGTCGATTTTTGCGGCATCATCCCGACGCCGGCCCTGGCCTTTTATGCGCAGGCGCAAAACATCCCGGCCCTGATGGTCACCGGCAGCCATATCCCTTTCGACCGCAACGGCATCAAGTTTTATCGCCACGACGGGGAAATCACCAAGCAGGATGAGGCGGCCATCGGCGCCGCGGAACTGACGCTGCCGGACGATCTGGCCGTTGCCGCGCTGCCGGAAGCCAATCGCTCGGCTTATCGGGGTTTCATCGACCGTTATCTGCAATTTTTCGCGCCGCAACAACTGGACGGCCTGCGGCTGGGGCTTTACGAGCATTCGAGCGTGGCGCGCGATCTGTTGCGCGAATTGCTGGAAGCCTTGGGCGCCGAGGTCGTTGCGATCGAAAGGACCGATCAATTCGTGCCGATCGATACCGAAGCGGTCAGCGCGGAAGATGCGGCGAAAGCCAGGCAATGGGCGAAGACCTACGGATTCGATGCGATTTTGTCCACCGACGGCGACGCCGACCGCCCTCTGCTCGGCGACCAAAACGGCCAGTGGCTGCGCGGCGATATTGTCGGCATCTTGTGCGCGCATTATCTGGGCGCCGGCGCGATCGCTACGCCGGTCAGCAGCAATACGGCGGTCGAAAAGTGCGGGCGTTTTACGGTCAAGCGCACCCGGATCGGCTCGCCTTACGTGATCGAAGGCATGCAGGCGTTGGTAGGGCAGGGCCTGGATGCGGTGGTCGGTTTCGAGGCGAACGGCGGTTTTCTGGTTGCGACCGAACTGCGCAAGGACGGCCGCCGCTTGCAACCGTTGCCGACGCGCGATGCGGTGCTGCCGATGCTGGCCTTGCTGGCGCTGGCCAGGGAGCGCGGCGTCAGACTGTCCGACTTGCCGGCGAGCCTGCCGGCCCGATTTACCGCCAGCGACCGGCTTCCCGCCTTCGCGACCGAGAAGAGCCGGCAACTGCTTGAGACGCTGGCGGGCTCAGAGCAGGCCGTCAGTTCCTTGCTTGGCGAGGTGTGCGGGCAGCCGGCGGGCTCCGATCAAACCGACGGTTTGCGCTTGTTCTTCGGGAACGGTGAGATTGTGCATCTGAGGGCGTCTGGCAATGCGCCGGAGCTGCGTTGCTATGCGGAGGCCGGGACACAGGCGCGCGCCGAAGAAATTGTCAGGTCTTGTCTGGTGCGCATAAAAGGCGGCTAACGTCATTGCGGGCATAACTCTTTGGATTTTTAGAAGTGTCTGTCAGGTTAAATTCAGCATAGAAAATTTTCTCTCCAGACAGTTTTGCCATCGATTAATGTGGCCATGGGCGCTCGTCCACGATCATATCGTCTTTCCCCGGCGCGATATGCATCCCGTCCGAGATATTTAGAGACTGAGGATTTCAGGATAATTCGCGAGGCGGACAGTTTTCAGCATGTCATGGATTTCGTCATGGGGATTCGCGCTATAAGGGAAATTCAGACGGGGTGGGTTAGCCGCAAGAAGGCATGCAGGGGGGGGCTGACAATTGTCCTGGCCTATTTGTTTATGTACAATATATCTGTACAAATAATGGGGGTGTTATGACAATTGAAACCACTTATAGCCAAGCGCGCGAGCAATTGAAATCGTTGATGGATCGCGCTGTGGATGATCATGAGGTGATTGTTGTGCGGCGCAGGAGCGGAGGGGCAGTCGCAATGATTGCGGCGGACGAACTTGAAAGCTTGCTGGAAACCGCACATTTACTGCGTTCGCCCAAGAATGCGGAACGCTTACTGACAGCATTGGCGCGTGCACGGTCGGAAGACATGGCGCCGATATCGCTTGCAGACCTTGAGCAAAAGATGGGGATCGATGCGTAACGGCGACCGCGTTGCCGTTTTTCATCCGGAATTTCTGGAAGACTTGCAATATTGGGTTGAGACTGACCGGCGCGTCGCCAAGCGCTTATTGGAACTTGTGAAAGCCACGCTGCGCGTTCCCTTCGATGGCATTGGCAAACCCGAACCGCTAAAGTATCTGGGACCGGATGTGTGGTCCCGGCGTATCACGCAAGAACACCGTTGCGTTTATTTAGTCAAGCAAGATCGCGTTGAATTCTTGCAGGGGCGTTACCACTATTAACAATACCCCGGCGAGACGGGATTTGCAATCCCGTCCCCATCGTTTAGGGGCTGCCGATACTCCTAAGCATATGGAAACTCTGTGGACGGGGCAGCATGCCCCAGCAGGAGTGAATATTTGGGCCAAGCAATATGACTTGGACCCAGCCCGTCCGTAATGTTTGAGGCCTTGGATTGGCGTAATGCTTTGCGCAGGAGGGTAGTCTGCAAACTTTTGGGACGGGGTTATAAACCCCGTCCCGCTCAGAAAAGTGAAGTCCGCTCGCCCTGGGTTTGCCGGAAGGTGAATAGGCTCCGACGAGCCGGGTATTAACGGCATGAATACCTTATCGCAACATACCAAATAGTATGAGATTTTATTAGATGAAAACCATTCTTATCACCGGCGGCGCCGGCTTCATCGGCTCAGCCGTCGTTCGTCAATTCATCCACGAAACCGATTGCAGCGTGGTCAATCTCGACAAGCTGACCTATGCGGGCAATCTGCAATCGCTCGCTTCGGTGTCGGAAAATCCGCGTTATCGCTTTGAGCAGGTGGACATCTGCAATGCAGACGAAGTCGCGCGGGTGTTCCGCGAGTGTAAACCGAGTACCGTGATGCACTTGGCGGCGGAATCGCATGTGGATCGCTCCATCTCCGGCCCGGCCGATTTTATCCAGACCAACATCGTTGGCACTTATACCTTGTTGGAGGCCGCGCGTGAATACTGGAATGGTCTGGGCGTCGAGCGCAAGGCCGCATTCCGCTTTCACCACATCTCCACCGATGAGGTGTACGGCAGCTTGGGCGAGAACGGCTTCTTCACCGAAGAGACGGCTTATGAGCCCAATTCCCCGTATTCCGCCAGCAAGGCCTCTTCCGATCACCTGGTGCGTGCCTGGCATCACACCTATGGCTTGCCGGTCGTCACCACCAATTGCTCGAATAACTACGGCCCCTACCATTTTCCTGAAAAACTCATCCCGCTGGTGATCTTGAACGCGGTCAACGGTAAATCCCTGCCGATCTATGGCAAGGGGGACAACATTCGCGATTGGCTCTATGTAGACGACCATGCGCGCGCTTTACGCCTGGTGCTGGAACGTGGCAAGCTGGGCGAGACCTATAATATTGGCGGCTGGAACGAGAAGACCAATCTGGAAGTCGTGCAATCCATCTGCGCCATTCTGGATGAACTACACCCGCAGGGCGCGCCGCATAGCCAATTGATTACCTTCGTGCAGGATCGTCCGGGGCACGATCGTCGTTACGCGATTGATGCGACCAAGATTGCCCGCGACCTGGGCTGGAAACCGCAAGAGACCTTCGAGTCCGGCCTGCGCAAGACCGTCGAATGGTATTTACAAAATACCGATTGGGTGCAAAACGTGACCAGCGGCGACTATCAAAACTGGGTGCAAAAAAATTACGCGAACAGGAGTGTGGCATGAAGGGCATTATTTTGGCGGGAGGTTCGGGTACGCGGCTTTACCCTGTGACACAGGCTGTCTCGAAGCAGCTGCTGCCGGTGTATGACAAGCCGATGATTTATTACCCGCTGTCTATTTTGATGTTGGCCGGGATACGTGAGATTTTAGTTATCTCTACACCGCAAGATACACCGCGCTTTGAGCAACTGTTGGGCGACGGTAAACAGTGGGGGATCGATTTGAGTTACGCGGTGCAGCCTTCACCGGATGGCCTCGCGCAGTCGTTCATTATTGGCGAGGAGTTCATCGGAGATGATGCCTGCGCCCTGGTGCTCGGCGACAACATTTTTTATGGGCATGGCATGGATGTGTTGTTGCATGCCGCGGCAACCAAGCAGGAGGGCGGCACCGTGTTCGCCTATCATGTGGATGATCCGGAACGCTATGGCGTGGTTGAGTTCGATGAACAAGGTAAAGCGGTTAGCCTGGAAGAGAAGCCTGTTCGTCCTAAATCCAACTATGCGGTAACGGGATTGTATTTTTACGATAACAGGGTGGTGGATATCGCCAAGTCGATCAAGCCTTCGGCTCGCGGCGAGCTTGAGATTACCACGGTGAATCAGATTTATCTGGAGCAAGGTAATCTGGACGTGAAGGTGATGGGGCGCGGCTATGCGTGGTTGGATACCGGGACGCATGAGTCTTTGCTGGAGGCATCGCTGTTCATTCAGACCCTGGAAAAACGCCAAGGGTTGAAGATCGCCTGCCTGGAAGAAATCGCTTTTTCCAGAGGTTATATTTCTGTCGAACAGCTAAAACAATTGATCGTGCCGTTGGCCAAGAATGGCTACGGGCAATATTTGCAACGGCTGATAAGGGAAAGAGACTGATTATGAATATCGTACCGACGGGCATATCCGATTTGCTGATTGTTGAGCCTAAAATCTTTGGCGATGAGCGCG
Organism: Methylomicrobium sp. Wu6; assembly: GCF_035916875.1. NCBI lineage: Bacteria > Pseudomonadati > Pseudomonadota > Gammaproteobacteria > Methylococcales > Methylococcaceae > Methylomicrobium > Methylomicrobium sp. Wu6. Next base: position 10,504 of record NZ_JAXUHN010000052.1, on the reverse strand, counting down.
GATTTTTTTATGAGAGCTTCAATGCCAGGGGCTTCGCCGAGCTGACGGGTGTCGATTTGGCATTTGTGCAGGACAATCACTCAAAATCCGCGCGCCATGTATTGCGTGGGCTGCATTACCAGATACGGCAGCCCCAAGGCAAGCTGGTGCGCGCGGTGGTGGGCGAGGTGCTGGATGTGGCCGTGGATATTCGCAAAAGCTCGCCGACTTTCGGGAAGTCGTTCAGTGTCATTTTAAGCGCGGAGAACAAACGCACGCTGTGGATACCGCCCGGTTTTGCCCATGGCTTCGTGGTACTCAGCGAAACCGCCGAATTTCTTTATAAAACCACCGATTATTGGGCGCCGGAACACGAGCGATCGATTTTGTGGAATGATCCGGCATTGGCCATAGACTGGCAATTATACGGTGCGGCGCCGGTGCTGTCGGCTAAAGATCAGGCAGGTCAATTGCTAAAGGATGCCGAGGTATTCGAGTGAAGGTAGGGTGCGGGGTAAGGAAAATTCTGGTCACCGGCAAGTCGGGTCAGGTGGGATGGGAGTTGCGGCGCAGCTTGTCCACTCTGGGGGAGGTGATAGGCATTGGTTCCGCTGAGTTGGATTTGGCCGATGCGGATGCGATACGTCATTTCATCCGTCAGCTGAAGCCCGACATTATCGTCAATCCTGCCGCTTATACAGCGGTGGACAAGGCCGAGTCGGAAGCCGATTTGGCGATGGCGGTGAATGCGATAGCCCCCGGTGTTCTTGCCGAGGAGGTCAAGCGTTTGGGGGCATTGCTGGTACATTACTCAACCGATTACGTCTTCGACGGAATCAAGCGGGAGCCTTACGTTGAGGATGACCAACCCAATCCGCTGAATGTCTATGGCGCAAGCAAACTGGCGGGAGAACAGGCGATTCGAAACGCTGGAGCGAATCATCTGATCTTACGGACGAGCTGGGTCTACGGCGTACGGGGAAAGAATTTTTTACTGACCATGCGCCGATTAGGACGGGAGCGTGACGAACTTGGCGTCGTGAATGATCAAACCGGTGCCCCCACCTGGAGCCGGGCGATAGCCGAATGTACGGCCCAGATGCTGGCGCAGCTTTATGCGCCTGGTGACAGTGCCGATTTGCCGACTAGGCTAAGTGACACCTATCACCTGACGTCTCAGGGTCAGACGACTTGGTGCGGTTTTGTTAAGGAAGCGGTTGCTTACGGATTGCTGGATGGTCGGGATAAGCCGCTTGTTATCAAGCCGATTAACACGGCCGCATATCCTACCCCGGCTATTCGCCCAATGTATTCCGTGATGTCCAACGCCAAACTTTTCGAGACCTTTGGTATCCGGATGCCTTCCTGGCAGCAGAGTTTAACGATGGTTCTGGAGGAGTTTGGGACGTGTTGATTACTTTCATTACCGGCAGCTTAGTTCTTTTTCCGATAAAACAGCATGATCAGGCATAAGCGATTTTCGTTTTGGCGATTATTCAGTTTAGGGACTGCGGTATCCTTGATGACGTTTTTAGCCATGATGGAACTGCAAGGCAGCACGGCGCTTCACGTTTCAGCGCCCTGGGATAAACTGGTTCATGCTTCCGTTTATGGTTTTTTAAGCGCGTTGTTGTGGTGGGGACTGGATCGCAAGCATAGATTTTGGCGGCTATTGGCTTTGATGGCCGTTCTGGGCATGGGACATGAGTATTTTCAGTCTTATCTGCCGGGTCGTACTTCAAGCGTTTGGGACTGGTTGGCCGATGTGATCGGAAGTTGGATGGTTTTGCTTTTCCTGGTGTTGGCAAAACGAAAGGGAGGCAATGCCGAAGTTGTTTATGCCGATAACTAGAGGAACCTGGAGCCGGACGCAACATTTGGAGAGAGGCTTGGATGTGTATGTTGATTTGCGCAGTTCAAACGTCCGGGACGGGGTTGCAAACCCCCATCCCGTTCAGTCATCGCCTTGGCCTGCGGTTTTATCTGGCTGCCCATGTAAAATGGCAACAGCCCCTAGCCTTTTACAAAAGCTCAAGAAGGGCTAACAGGATGGAGTTGATCCACTAGATCTTTCAGCTGTTGATAAGCGTTCTTAGCGAGTTCTTCGGCTGCTTCTTTAATGGCCTTTGCTTTCTCAGCTGCTGCCCGAGCAGCATCGATTTTTGCTTGATCCGGTTTGGAGGAGTTTTCTAATTTAGCAAGTTTCTTTTCTGCTTTTAGTTGTGCATTAGCGGCTTTCTTTTCTGCTTTTTCCGCAAGCACAGCGGCGGCGGCTTTATCCTTTATGAGTTGTAATGCCTCGTCACTCGCTTTTTTTTGTTCGGCTACCAGCGTTAATTGTGCCGCTGCCGCAGCTTTGCGAGCGGACGCTGCATCAAGTTTTGCCTGAGCGGCAGCGATTTTGGCTGGATCCGGGTTGGAAGACTTTAGTAACTTAGCTAATTCTTTTTCTGCTTTTTGCTGTGCTCTAGCGGCCGCAGCATCATCTTTCGCTGCCTTGACAAAGGCTTTGTTATTTGTCTTTGCAACTTGTATTGCTTCCTGTTTAAGATCCTTGGATGTTGCCGCATTCGCTAAAGGCATTGCTACGAGCATCACTATACTAAGCAGTAAAGTAACTATTTTCATGGTCTTGTCCTAAAAAATTGAAGAATTATAAAATGGCAATTAAAGTCTAATAGTTTTTCGAAAAAATTCGAATTTAATTTCTAGCACTCTATCAAAAAAGAGAATTAAATTTGAGGCCTAAATTGATCGTTGGATTGACCAAGGCGGTACATGAGCTTAACGATGCTTTACCGATAAGGGGAGGGGATCTTCTCATGCCCAAAGCTTTGAGTTTTCCATGAAGCCGGGTTTGACGGATTGCCGGTCATTCTAATGGGAAAAGATAAAAGAGACTGACTTTTGTAGAAACGGAACCTTACTGTGCGTTTTTTTGTTAAAATCCAAACAGAAATCTTGTTTTTCTACTTAAAATTAAAGTTAGACGAATGGTAACGTTGTTTCCTCGGTCCGGACGGGATATATATCCCGTCGGTAATGTTTGGAGAGCTTGGGCATGCATGAAAATTTGCGCTTATGGGCAGTCTTTAAGCATGGGCCGAGGCTGCAAACCCCGGCTCGCTTAGGGAAGCTGTTCGCTGAGCGGAGCCGAAGCGAACAACCGGCTTTGGCTCCGCTCGGCCGGCGATTGCTTCGGAGCCGCTATCGCTGTGAACAGCTTCGGACCTTTTTCTGTCAGTATGCATTTAAAATCAAAAGCTTAACCATCCTGAGCCGAACGACGTCGCGAACACCAGGCTGACGATTGTCATCAGCTTGATCAAAATGTTCAACGACGGGCCGCTGGTGTCCTTGAATGGGTCGCCGACGGTATCGCCGACGACCGCGGCTTTATGCGCATCCGAACCTTTGCCGCCGTATTGTCCGGTTTCGATCCACTTTTTCGCGTTATCCCAGGCGCCGCCCGCGTTCGCCATCATCACCGCGAGCAGGAAGCCGGAACTCATCGTGCCGATCAGCATGCCGGCCAGGGCTTCCTTGCCGAGCACATGGCCGACTACAATCGGCACAACCACCGCCAGGGCTCCCGGCAGAATCATTTCCTTGAGCGCTCCTTCGGTGCTGATGCCGACGCAGGCTTTGTAATCGGGTTGCGCAGTGCCTTCCATCAAGCCCGGAATTTCATGGAACTGGCGGCGCACTTCCATCACAATCGCGTGCGCGGCCTTGCCGACCGCCATCATCGTCAAAGCCGAAAATAGATACGGCATCATCGCGCCGATCAAAATGCCGGGCAGCATGGTCGGGCCGAGAATGTTCAAGCTTTCGATTTTCGCGGCAGTCACATAGGCTGCCAGCAGCGCCAATGCGGTCAATACCGCCGAGCCGATCGCAAAGCCTTTGCCGGTGGCCGCGGTTGTGTTGCCCAGGCTGTCCAGCGCATCGGTGCGGTGGCGGACTTCGCCCGGCAATCGTGCCATTTCGGCGATACCGCCGGCATTGTCAGCGACCGGGCCGTAAGCGTCGGTCGCAAGCGTCACGCCGAGCGTGCTGAGCATGCCGACGCCGGACAATGCGACCGCGTAGAGACCTGCAGCCATTGTTCCGTCAGCTTTGTAGCCGAGCCAGATGCTGAGCAGAATCGCGGCTGCGGTAATCAATACCGGAAACAGCGTGCTCAGCATGCCGACTGCCATGCCCTGAATGATCGTCGTCGCGGGGCCGGTTTGCGTGGCGTGCGCGATCGAGAGAGTCGGTTTGTCGGTGTAGGAGGTGAAATATTCGGTCGCGTAGGCGATGCCATTGCCGGCGATCAGGCCGACCAGGATTACCAGCCAATAATTGATGCTGACGCCGGAAACCAGCACGGTCAACAAGCTGAGCGCCAAGACCGCGGCGGATGCGCCCCAAACCGAGCGGCGCAGCGCCGCCAACAAATCTTCCAGCGAGGCGTGCTCGTCGATTTTGGCCACGAAGCGCCGCAAATGGTGGCTGTAGCGAATCCATAAGGAATGGCCGGGGTAAATTTTGGTTGTGGCTTCGGCCGGATTTTGCTCTTCTCCGGTCACCATGTAAATCCCGAACAGGCTGGACAACACGCCGACCGCCGCGACCAGAAACGGCAGCCCGATGAAGGCGGCGGCTTTATCCGCGCCGAGCGTCGCGCCGAGCGTCGCGGCCGCGATGATCGAGCCGCTGTAACTTTCGAACAGGTCCGCGCCCATGCCTGCGACATCGCCGACATTGTCGCCGACGTTATCGGCAATCACCGCAGGATTGCGCGGGTCGTCCTCGGGAATGCCTTTTTCGACCTTGCCGACCAGGTCGGCTCCGACATCGGCGGCCTTGGTGTAGATGCCGCCGCCGACGCGCGCGAACAACGCGATGCTGCTCGCGCCGAAACCGAAACCGGTCACATAGGTCAATTGGTTCGGATCGCCGTTGAATATCAAATAGAGAGTCGTCATGCCGATCAGGCTGAAGCTGACTACAGACATGCCCATGATCGCGCCGCTGCCGAAGGCGACCCGAAGGCCTTCATGCAGACCTCGGCTGGCCGCCGCGGCGGTCCTGACATTCGCGCGCACCGCGACATACATGCCCAAATAACCCGCGCCCGCGGAGGCGATGGCGCCGACGACGAAGCACAGCGCAGTCTGCCATTGCAGAAAAGATGAAATGACCGACGCCACGATCACAACGAAAACAGCCAGAACCCGGTATTCCCGGTTAAGAAAAGCCGAAGCCCCTTCTTGAATGGCTTCCGCGATCGCTTGCATGGCGGCATTGCCGCGGTCGTAGCCAAGAATGATTTTTAACTGCCAAAGGACGTAAATCACGCCCAGAAGCCCCATCAGTAATGCAATAATGATCGACAGCGATGCGCTAAACACCGTTCCTCCTATTTTTAGTTATTGTTATTGATAAATAGCTTGGCAACGGTCAAGGCGTTTCCGCAGGAACGCACGGAAAAAACGCCGGGAAAGCCTGTTGTTTCACATCAACATGATGAAAAAGTCCCTCCAAAACCTTCATGCATGTAAAACCGGCGGGAAAGGCAGATAATTTTGTTTCGATCCCAGCCCATCCGGTTGCGTGAGTCTATTTTTTCGCCACAATCGGCGAATCGGGCGGTTGACAATTACACAAGCTGTCGAGTAGGTTACTGAAAAGTTAAAATAACCACAATAAAAAATTGCCGGATGCGATTTTCTTTTGAGTGCGACTCGATAGAGTTTTTTGGATTGCGAACGAAAAGCGAAGCGGGATTGTCTTCTTGAATGCGGGGAATCTTCGGCTGTAGGATTAAGGACAGGCACACCCTGCGTCCGCGGTCTGGCGATGCATGTCCATTATGTGAATTCGGGCTTTACCGCCGAAATCATGACCATGTTCGCGCTGGCGTAAAAGCAACCTGCGTCGGCGGCGCGTCGGATTTCGCGGCGCCAATCTTCCAATTGCACGGCGCTAATCCATTGCGCGGCGAGCGCTTGCTCTTCGATTGCTTCCTGCATCGTCAAAAAATAAAACAGGTCCAGGTCGGTTACGCATAACGGATAAACTTCAACCTGGACATCCGCAAGCTGGCATTGTTTAAATTGACGGTATAGGCTGCGTCCGGAATAGCCGTTTTTGAGCACGCGCGCCAGCCGATACTCGGACAGCGCGCGCTCGGTCGCCGGAAACGGCGTATCGATCGATAAACTAAGCCAGTCGGTATCGATCACGACAATTTTGCCGCCCGGTCGGGTCACCCGTTGCATTTCCGCCAACGTGCGTTCGGGTTGGTCGAGATGCATGAAAAGCCGTTCGCTGCGGCAGCCGTCGAAAACATTATCTTGAAAAGGGAGATCCTGCGCATTGCCCTGAATGAAAGCGGCCCGGTCTTTTAAAGCGTCATGCGCGCCGGCCGTCGAGGCCTGCTTAAGCATGCCGATGTCATTATCGAAACCTGTAATCTGGCCGGAAGGATCGATCATGCCGGCCAGAGCGAATACATCCCCCCCCGGGCCGCAGCCTAAGTCCAGCAGGCGGCTTTCTTTACCGACGGCAAGCCGCTCGTAACTGCGTTGTTTGAGTGCCGCCAAGACGGCCGCTGTTTTGGTAAGATAGAAAAAACTAACTTGTCCGTCGAAGTCTTGTGAAGAGCTCATAAATTGTCTGAATAAATTGCAACGATGAATTATATTACTTATGATGTAATACTCGGTCGAGGAGATTCACATGCTGGGCGATTCAACTCTGATATCGCATTATAAAAAATATTTCCGGATGATTAAGGCGACCAGCCCTGAACTAAAGAAAATTGCTTTTCATATACGCTATCGTGTTTATTATGAAGAAAAAAAAATAATTGCCTCCGATATGCTTGGCGAGGGGTTGGAAACCGATTTATGGGACCCTTGTTCGATTCATGCGTTACTTTATCATAAACCGACCAACCAACCCATCGGCAATGTCAGACTGGTTCCGCTGCATGTCAGTCCGACGCAGACGCTACCGGTTGAAGAACATTATCCAAAACCGTTCGACTTTAGCCGGGCGCCGGTCGAGCATATCAGAACCGGAAAAACGGCCGAGGCGTCCAGAATGTTGATCCTTTCTTCTTTCCGGCGACGGGAGAGCGATATGAACGGTGATTTTGAAAACGAGCAAGAGGCAACCGGCGACGCGAACGGTAAACGCTTCCCGGTCAGTTATTTGCCGGTTTGTATGATATTCGCGACCGCGATTTTGATGCAGGAAGAAAAGCTCGATTACGGTGTTGGCCTGATGGAGCCGCGCCTGGCCAGATTATTGACGCGATTCGGTGTCGGCTTGCACCAGATTGGCGAAACGGTTGATTATTTTGGCCATCGCGCGCCGTACCTCATTTTTCCCGAGCCAATCTACAAAAATCTAAATTCGGAATACCGGGCGCTTTACGATACGATACAATCTGAATTACTCGGTTAGTTTTATCCTGAAAATTGCATCAATTTCCCACCCCGCTATGGAAAAAAACACACAATGTTTTTTGAGTCTGGTCTGGAAAGCGATACTGTCCGTTAGTTTTGCGACTTTTCTTGCTTCTGGGGCGATTGTGCTTTTTGGCCAATTCACCTTGAACAAAAATTATGAACAGGAGCGGTCCCGCTTGCACCATGCGTATTCCCAGGCTTTTCAAGCCATCTTGGAGCAAGTCAAGAGTGACAGGATCGACATCAGCTGGTTAATACCGGGACTTTTGGAGTCCACGATGGGGCCGGACAAGGCATTGGATGCCATTAAAAAAACCATCGACAGGAACTGGTCGCAAATCGAGCTGGAATCGCAGATTGCCTCGGTTTTTCTGTTCACTAAGGATGCCCGAAGACTCGGCAATTGGGGCGACGCGGGCTACCAAAAGCAGTTTGATCAATGGGTTCGTCTCGCCGCTAAAAATGAAACCTCTTACGACTATATCGGGTGCGAGGATCGTTGCATTCATTTCCGCACGACGCCATTTTTACATAACGGCGATTTCCTCGGCATTTTTATCTTTGGCATCGATTTGGCCGATTCGGTTTTAAAATTGAAAAAAGTGATCGGTCTGGATGCCGGCATTCTGACCAAGCATCCGCCCAGCGCCAATAGCAGCATTCTGCGGATTGAGCCTTGGTCGATGAACGTGATCGCGATGACCGAGTTTAACAAAAATTCGGCATTGCTGACAGAAGTCAGCAAGCGGCATCCTGAAGATTTGCCGCAAGGATCGCTGATTATCGAAGTCGGCGGTAAGACTTACGACCTTATTTCACTGCCTTTTGAAGGCAGCGACTCAACACGGTTGCTGATTATCGAAGATGTCAGCTCATCATTGAATAGCGTCAAGCAGGCAACCGCCTTGTATGCGCTGAGCGGTTTGTTGAGCCTGCTATTATCCGGCGGTGTCTTGTTGTTTTTATTGATCGGACCGACGCGACGACTCAAGAGTCTGGTCAATGTGTTCCCGCTGATTGCGAAAAAACAATATCACGCCGTTGCAAAGCATATCCGGCCGTCGAAACGCGCATGGGTCAAGGACGAAATCGATGTGCTGGAAAGCGCGTCGCATGCACTGATCTGCACGCTGCAAGAACTCGATGATCAGGTCAATCAGCGCACTCAAGCCCTGTCGAATCAGGCAAAGGAGCTTTTAATCGAGAAAAACTTTATCGATAATATGCTGAACACCGCGCAGGTGATCATTTTGACCATCGACAAAACGGGCATGATCCGCACGGTCAATAAATTTACCGAGCAATTAACCGGCTATTCGGCAAGCGATCTGGTCGGCAAACTATTTTCCGAGCTGTTTTTTACCCCAGAGACTTCCGAACTGATCCGCGCGTCGAACGGCGTTTTTGAGCGAACGCAGACCAAAAGTTTGCAGTTCGAGTGTCCGATTTTTGCGGTGGACGGTTCCGAGCTCTATCTTTCCTGGTATTTGTCGCCGCTGTTCATCGAAGAACTCGGTGTCGAATCGACGGATGAAACCTTGGTCGTTGGTCTCGATCTGACCGAACGCAAAAAATCGGAAAATCGCCTGACCTGGCTGGCCGAACACGATCCCCTGACCAGCCTCTATAATCGCCGTAAATTCGAGAAGGAGCTTGAACATGCGATCAGTCTGGCAATTCGGCAAGATCACAAGTCCGCTATCGTGTTCTTCGATATCGATCAATTCAAATATATCAACGACAGCAGCGGTCATCAGGTCGGCGATGAACTGTTGGTCAAGGTGGCCGAAAAACTCCGGCACATCACGCGCCAGGCGGATATTATCGCGCGCTTCGGTGGCGACGAATTTATCCTTTTAGCCTCCAATGTCGATCAAAAACAGGCCGAGGATCTGGCGCAGAAATTATGCAGCGAAATGGCCACCGTCGTCATTGGCATTGACAGTGAGCAGCACCGCGTCTCGGTCAGCGCGGGCTTATTGATGTTTCCGGAAGGCAATTGCAGTGCGCATGATCTGTTGGCGTCGGTCGACATTGCGATGTATCGGGCGAAAGAAGAAGGGCGGGGCGGCTGGCGGCTGGCCAGCCATGACGACATCAACCGCAAACAAATCAAGAGCCGGGTGACCTGGAAGGCCAGGATCGAAAAGGCGCTCGAGGAAAACCGCTTCGTACTGTATTACCAACCGATCATGCGGATTGCCGACCGGACGATTGTGCATTACGAATGTTTGCTCAGAATGGTTGGCGAGGGTGGAGAAATATCCCCTCCGGCAAAGTTTATCGAGGTCGCGGAACAAACCGGGCTGATTTATCAAATCGACCTGCGTGTAATCGAACTGGCGTTCAGAACACAGGCCGAACTCTTGCGGCAAGGCTGCAATATCAAAATGTCGATCAATCTGTCGGCCGAAATGCTGTCCAACCCGGATGCCTTTACCGTGATCAGCCGGTTTTTACAGCAATACCACCTCGATGCGGAGCATTTCATTTTTGAAGTCACCGAAACGCAGGCGGTAACGAGACTGCAAGCCGCGCATGATTTGATCCTGCAAATCGAAAGCATCGGCGGCAGTTTCGCGCTGGACGATTTCGGTGTCGGTTTTTCATCGATGAGCTATCTGAAACAATTGCCGGTCAATTATTTGAAGATTGACGGCTCATTCGTTAAAAACATCGTGCATAGCCGCGAAGATCAGCTTTTCGTGAACGCCATCAACAGCGTCGGCCAAGGCATGGGCATCAAAACGATAGCCGAATTCGTCGAAAATCAGGACATTCTGGAGGTGCTGGCCGGCATCGGCATTGATTATGCGCAGGGCTACGGCATCGGCAAGCCCATGCCGCATCCCGAGTTTCATTGGGAAAAGATCAAGGTTGCCAGCTGAGGTTACCCCCCCCAATGCCATTAAGTTAAGAGAAGCTTCGCTCCTTCTCCCTTCGGGAGAAGGTTGGGATGGGGGGATCAAAATAAAGTATTTTTCCTTATTTTTGATCCTCCTCACCCCAACCCTCTCCAGCAGGAGAGGGAGCTTTCTTCTTAACTTAACGGCATTGCC
>NZ_JAXUHN010000051.1:0-26360 GCF_035916875.1 Methylomicrobium sp. Wu6 | reverse complement strand
CATCCCGAACTCGGAAGTGAAACCGCTTAGCGCCGATGATAGTGTGGCAGGTTGCCATGCGAAAGTAGGGAATCGCCAAGCTCTTAATACAAAACCCAAGCCTAGCAGCTTGGGTTTTTTTTTTGTCCCGAATATTGTCAGACGCCTATGTATTTAAAGTAATTCTCCAATCTATGTTTCTCTGAATTTTAAACGGGTTTGCGATAGAATAAGATATTAACTTCAGTTGTTGTTTTCATCTTATTGCTCGAATTTCCTGTCTTGAGGCTTTATCGGAAAAATCTAAAATCCTACGATAGCATCCTTTGGGATGTTATATCGATTGTTTCCGGAGTCGTCTATACCCTGGCGTTCGCGCCATTCAATATATCCTATGCCGTATTTCCCGCACTCGCCTGTCTTTTTTTGACGAGTTTATCTTTATGCCCAAAACGCGCGGCCCTCAGAGGGTATTGTTTTGGCCTTGGCCAATTCGGCTTGGGCGTTTCCTGGGTGTATGTTAGTGTGCATGACTATGGTGGCGGCGGGCTGTTCGGTTCGCTACTTATTACAAGCCTGTTTGTCGGCTTTTGGGCTCTGTTTCCTGCGATTGCCGTTTATCTGGCGACAGCGTTATCGTATAAACAATACAAACGTTTGATTTTATTTCCATTACTATGGGGCTTGGTTGAATATCTTCGCGGCCGCATTGTGCTGAAAGGGTTTCCCTGGCTGCAAACGGCTTACTCGCAACTGGATACTCCGCTTGCGGGATATATTCCTTTAGTTGGCGGCTACGGCACGGGATTGCTCGCAGCGCTATCGGCGGCTATGTTGATCAGGCTATTGATTAAACCCAAATCATCTCAATGGCTTTTGGTCTGCGTAGTAAGCATATGGATTGCTGGCGCCTTTTCAAGAACGGTTGCGTGGACGCAGCCGATTGGCGATCCGATCAAAACAACCCTGATTCAAGGCAATATCTCGCAGGATAAAAAATGGTTGCCGGAAACTCGGGGCCGCACGATCCTGCAATACATACAAATGACCCAAGCACATTGGGATTCTAAAATCATCGTCTGGCCGGAATCATCGGTGCCGGCTTATTTATCCGATGTGTACGATTCTTTTCTGGCGCCGTTAAGTAGGATCGCAAAAGCACATCAAACCGATTTGATTATCAGCGTGCCGTCCTTTGGCAATGCGGAAGGGGAAAAATACAATTCGGCCATCACGCTGGGCAGAGAAGAAGAGATGTACCGGAAGGTTCATTTACTGCCTTTTGGCGAATACATGCCGTGGCAGCCCGTATCAGGCTGGATATTGGCGCATTTCAACTTGCGCCTCAGCAGTTTTACGCCGGGCAGTCCGGACCAACCTTTGTTGAGTGCGGGCGGCTACCGCTTCATTACCTCAATCTGCTATGAAGATGCGTTTACCGAGAATGCACTACGAGGATTGCCGGAGGCGGCATATTTGGTCAATGCGACCAATGACGCTTGGTTTGGCAACTCAATCGAACCGCATCAGCATTTGCAGATAGCGCGCATGCGGGCATTGGAAACAGGGCGTTATCTGTTGCGTTCGACCAATACCGGTGTGACCGCAATTATATCGCCTGAAGGGCAGGTAGTGAATCAGGCGCCGTTATTCTCCACGACGACATTGACCGGCATGATATTACCTATGGCCGGTCTGACGCCTTATGCGCGGATAGGGGGAGATACGCCGATCGTAATCTTTATGCTTGCGCTGTTACTCATTGTAATGATCCAGGGCAACGCTCAAACAGTCCGCGAATGTTTTTTCAAGTCGAGAAGCTATTGAATCACTTGGGTTCAACTCATCAGTGCAATTCCATAACTTATGCGGCTTTGCTAGTAAATATCTCCGGTACTCACTCTTGATATTTAAGCAAATAATAAGACTTATGTTTTATATTGCAGAAGGTTTTTAATGCTTTGTTGCCGAGCTATATCAGTGTTCACTTATTCTCAGATTTTTCAAAAGAAGACGGCTCTATCATGCATCGTGTTAAGTGCGGTTTTGTTTAACGGGTGTGCCACCAAGCAAGCCGTATCGCCAGCATTGTATCAACCGAGACCCAAAGTCCAGCACGCTGAAAATTACAGACACAAAGCCGCCTATAATCGGCCTTATCGGGTTAGAGGGCGCACTTATTATCCAATGACCTCTGCCGCGGGCTATAAAGAATTTGGTACGGCGTCCTGGTACGGTTCGGAATCAGGGAATCGGACAGCCATTGGGGCGCGGTTTAGGCCACAAAACCTGACCGCTGCACATAAAACCTTGCCATTACCTTGCAAAGTCAGAGTGACGAATCTTCATAATGGCCGTTCGGTTAACGTTCTGGTCAATGACAGAGGCCCTTTTAAGCAGGGCAGGCTGATCGATTTATCGATGGCTGCTGCAAGAAAAATAGGAATTCGCGGGTTGGCAAAAGTCAAAGTCGAATATATTGGAGGTCAAGACAGTGATATTGACTGAGTCATTCCCTCCAGAGTCACTCATTGTTTAAGACAAGGATATTGACTTATTCTTTTTTTGCCGCGCCAAACCAGCCGAACGATTCGGCCAGCATCAGAAACACGCCCAGATTGATCGCCGAGTCGGCGATATTGAAAGCAGGAAAGTGCTTGTTCAAGTAATACACATCGATAAAATCGATTACATAGCCGTAAGCCACCCGATCGATCAGATTGCCGAACGCACCGCCTAGAATCAAAGCCAATGCGGCCGCGAGTAGATTCTCATGCTTTTGCAGTTTGGCAAGCCAGATCGTGATGCCGATGCTGATTGCCAGCGCAAGACCAGAAAAAAACCAGCGCTGCCAGCCGCCAGCCTCGCTCAAAAAGCTGAACGCCGCGCCGGTATTATGCACATAAGTCAGATTGAAATACGGCATGACCGGAATCGATTCGTACAAACGCATCGAGGCGTCGATCGCCAATTTGCTGCCCTGATCGAGCAGCACCGCGAACAGGGTTAACCAAAGCCATTTCAACATCGGCATGATCACGCAAATTGACGGTTTTCGCCGTCGCCGGCAACGTTTTCGACGCAGCGTCCGCACAATTCGGGATGATCCGCATGTTCGCCGACATCATAACGCTGATGCCAGCAGCGCACGCATTTTGGCTGTTCAGAGACGATCACCTTGACGCGAACGCCTGGAATGTCGGTTAAAGCCGCATCGTCCGGGCAGAATTGTTCGGCGATCACCGAGGCCCCGGAGGTGATCAGCACAAAGTGCAGTTCGCCGGCCAGCAGGTTCAATGCGTCGAAATAGCCGTCGCTGCAATACAGTTCGACCTCCGCATTTAATGAGGCGCCGATGTCGCCTTTCGCGCGGCTTTTTTCGAGTTCCTTGCTGACGACAGTGCGCACGGCCACCACTGTTTGCCATGTGTCGCGATTAATCGCAGCATCGGCGCCCAGTTGAGTCAACCCCGAATACCAGGTTTCGAGGAAAACCGATTCGCTGCGTTGGCCCGGCATAAAGCGCCATATTTCATCGGCGGTATAGCTGACGATGGGCGCCAGCCAGCGGACCAGGGCTTCGAGTATGTGATACATCGCGGTTTGCGCGGAACGCCGGGCCAGACCGTCGGTTTTTGCGGTGTATTGACGGTCCTTGACCACATCCAGATAAAAGCCGCCGAGGTCGATCACGCAAAAGTGATGCACTTTCTGATAAATCGACTGGAATTGATAGCTTTCATAAGCCGCCTTGATCTCTTCCTGCAACTGCCAGGCGCGGTCCATGATCCAGCGGTCCAGGGCAAGCAGCTTACCGGTTTCGACTAAATGCTGCGCCGGGTCGAAGTCGTTCAGATTCGACAGCAAAAAGCGCGCGGTATTTCTGAGGCGGCGATAGCCGTCGGCGGCCCGGTTCAAAATTTCATCCGACACGGTCATTTCGCCGCGGTAATCGGCCGAGGCAACCCACAAGCGCAAAATGTCCGCACCGAGGCCTTTCATCACCGATTGCGGCGCAATCACATTGCCTTTCGATTTGGACATTTTCTTGCCGTCCGCATCAACCGTAAAACCGTGCGTCAACACCGATTTGTAAGGTGCGACATCGTTCATCGCGATCGACGTCAGCAGGGATGACTGGAACCAGCCGCGATGCTGATCCGAGCCTTCCAGATACAGGTCGGCCGGGAAGGTCAATTGCTCGCGGCGGTCTAGCACGCAGGAATGGGTCACGCCGGAGTCGAACCAGACATCGAGCGTATCGTTGATCTTGTCGTAAAACGCGGCGTCGTCTCCCAACAATTCGGCGGGATCAAGATCGAACCAGGCATCGATGCCGCGCACCTCGATTCGTTTGGCGATTTGCTCGATCAGTTCGATCGTGCGCGGGTGCAGTTCGCCGCTTCCTTTGTGAATGAAGAACGTGATTGGAACTCCCCAGGTGCGCTGCCGGGAAATACACCAGTCGGGACGTCCGTTCAACATGCTTTCGATGCGCGCCTGGCCCCAGTCCGGAATCCAGGTGACGCGTTTGACTTCGGTTAAAGCGGTCTCGCGCAGCCGGTTCTTCTCCATCGAGATGAACCATTGAGGCGTTGCGCGGAAAATAATCGGCGTTTTATGCCGCCAGCAATGCGGATAGCTATGCTGAATAGCATGGTGATGCAAGAGCTTGCCTTTCGCCTCCAGCACTTCCAGCACGTGTGTGTTTGCCTTGAACACATGTTCGCCGGCGAACAGTTCGGTATTCGGTAAAAACACGCCGTCGCCGCCAACCGGATTATCGACCGGCAGCCCGTATTTTAGTCCTGCAGTATAGTCCTCCTGACCATGGCCGGGTGCGGTATGTACGGCGCCGGTACCTGCATCGGTCGTGACATGATCGCCGAGGATGATCGGCACTTGCCGTTTGTAGAAAGGGTGTTGCAGTAGCTGATGTTCGAGCGCGGCGCCCTTGCAGTAGGCGATCACCTGCGGATTGTCGATGTCGTAGCGCGACATCGCATCCTTCAGCAACGCTTCGGCGACGACCAGCCGTTCCTTGACGCCGTCTTTTTCGCATTGCACGACCGCGTAATCGAGTTCGGGATTCAAGGCGACGCCCTGGTTTGCAGGCAAGGTCCACGGTGTGGTGGTCCAGATCACCACCGACAGCGGGCCTTCGCCTTCGCTGACATGGTGGCAATTGGCCAGGAAAGCGGCCGGATCGACCACTTCAAAACGCACGTCGATCGCCGGCGAGTGCTTGTCTTCGTATTCGACTTCCGCTTCGGCCAGCGCGGAGCCGCAATCGGTGCACCAGTGCACCGGTTTGGCTCCATGCGCGATATGGCCTTTCGCGACGATCTTGCCGAGCGAGCGCACGATGTCCGCTTCAAACGCAAAATCCATCGTCAGATAAGGATTGTCCCAGTCGCCGAGAATGCCGAGCCGGACAAAGGCCTCTTTTTGCAGCGCGACCTGCTTGCCGGCATACTCGCGGCAGGCCTTGCGGAACGCGGCGGACGATACCTTGACGCCGGCTTTGCCGATTTTCTTTTCGACCATCAGTTCGATCGGCAAGCCGTGGCAATCCCAGCCCGGCACATAAGGCGCATCGAAACCGGCCAGCGTCTTCGATTTGACGATGATATCCTTTAATACTTTGTTGACCGCGTGGCCGATATGGATTTCGCCGTTTGCATATGGAGGACCGTCATGCAGCACGAATTTCGGGCGCCCGGCCGCCGCTTCGCGGATTTTGTGATACAGCTTGGACTCGTTCCAGATCTTTAACCGTTCCGGCTCGCGCTGCGCCAGGTTCGCTTTCATCGGGAAAGCGGTCGTCGGTAAATTGAGCGTTTTTTTATAATCCATAGTCATAAGCTTTCGAATCGGCAAAAATCTTTTGAGTTGCGGCCACATCTTTCTCGATCTGGGCCTTCAGTTTTTCGAGGGAATGGAAACGCATTTCATCGCGAATTTTGTGCTTGAAATGCACTTCCACATAACGCCCGTAAATTTCTTGGTTAAAATTGAACAAATGCGTTTCGAGGATCACTTTCGAACCGCCGTCAACGGTCGGCCGCGTACCGACGTTCGCGATGCCCTGAATGGCTTTCGCGCCGAGCCCGGTCATCGTGACCGCGAAAACGCCCTGTAAGGGAGTATTCTTTCTGTGCAATTTGATGTTCGCGGTCGGAAAGCCGAGCGCTCTCCCGCGTTTTTCGCCATGCACGATACGGCCGCAGACCGAATAGCTGTGGCCCAGCAATTGTTCCGCCTGCTTAAGGTTGCCGGTCGTCAACGCATCCCGAATCAATGTGCTGCTGACCCGGAGGCCATCGACATGCAATGAGCCGGTGTCCTCGACCGAAAAACCCCATTGCCGGCCTTTTTCCTGTAGCATCGCGAAGTTGCCGCGCCGGGCCTTGCCGAAATGAAAATCATCGCCGATCACCAGATGCCTGACGTTCAATTTCTTGATCAGAATGTCATCGATGAAATCTTCGGCGTCCAGATTCGCAAACTGCCTGTTGAAACGCGCGACCAGCAAATAATCGACCGGAAGCTCGGCAAAATCGATCACTTTTTCCCGGAGGCGCATCAGCCGCGAGGGCGCGTTATCGCCGAGAAAATACTCCAAAGGCTGTGGCTCGAAAATCATCACCGCGACTGGCAGGCCTGTCGCCCGGCCTTTCTCTGCCAGTTTCTCGATCACCGCGCGATGGCCCAAATGCAGGCCGTCAAAATTTCCGATGGTCAGCACGCAGCCCCGATCGAGCGGCTCTAGATGGGATAAGCCTCTGATCACTCGCATGGCATACGTTTCAAAACAGCGGGGCGAGTCAGAATCAGTCCCGTCGGCATGCAACCGGGCAACGACTGATCTTGCGCGGCGGGCTCGGAAAAGGCACGGATCATGCGTTTCCTTCAATTAAAACATCCGATTCTATCATGATTAGCCTGGTAGGGTACGCGCCACATGCTATTTCGAACATTCCATTATGGAGGCGGAATAAGTCTCCCCCATAATGGGGTTTTACTATTTGCTGGGTGCCGGAACGCTTGGCGCAGTATCCGTAGCGGGAGTTGGGACAGGCACCGGGGCGGGTTCCGCGATTTTCGCAGGGCTTTCCTTTAGCGCCTTCTCTTCTTTTTCTCGTTTGAGTCCTTCGCCGTACATGGTGACGGTAATCATGATCAAAATCGGCGTGATCATCAGGACCATAAAGCGGGTTGGTTCCTTCAAAAAAAAGAGTATCCATTTCGGTTTGATCATGCCAATGATGAAGAAAAGAACCGTAAATGCCGCCATGTGGAAAGAATAAAATACCATGTTGAATTTCCTGAAAAATTGCTCAAAGCCGGGCGCAACGGAAGAGGCGGAACCGGCCGTTTGTAACCTTATACTATACCATTATCCAGAGGCGATATTAATCCTTGCGCAGAGCCAATGATTCAATGAGAGTGGATTGGATTCCCATAAACGCTCGTTCCCGGCGCGGCGGTGAATAAAGTTTATGATGGAGAGTCGGCGGTTTCTTATGGTATAAGGCATCTTTATGCGGAAGTCAAAAGATTCCAATAAAATCAAAGATGTTGATGTTCTTTGTACGCTATTGATTAATAAGGAATATCTGTGTTTATGTGTAAAGATTTAGGGGTATAGGGACAAAGACTTGCTGAGTTTTTAACTAAAGACAGATAGGTTCGTATCGGTCGGTAGTCTATTCTTTACATGAGTTTTTTACCTAGCAATTGAGGAGGCCTCATGGGTGGTTTTGGGATTTTTGTATTAGCGTTATTGGTTTTAGCAGTACTAGGTGTATTTCTTGCCGTCAAATCGGTTCCTCAAGGCATGGAATATACGATCGAACGGTTTGGCCGATATACCAATACGCTGACTCCGGGATTAAATATCATTATTCCGTTAGTCGATCGGGTTGGCCGTAGAATGGTCATGATGGAACAGGTGATGGACGTGCCATCGCAGGAAGTGATTACCAAGGACAATGCGATGGTGACCGTGGATGGCGTGGTGTTTTACCAGGTCATGGACGCAGCCAAGGCCGCCTATGAAGTCAGCAACCTGGATTGGGCGATTTTGAACCTGGTGATGACCAATATCCGGACGGTGATGGGCTCGATGGACCTGGATGAGCTCTTGTCCCGGCGCGACGATATCAATGCGCGTTTGCTGACAGTGGTCGACGACGCCACGACCCCTTGGGGCATCAAAGCCACCCGCATCGAAATCAAGGACATCGCGCCGCCGAAGGATTTGGTCGAAGCGATGGGGCGGCAAATGAAGGCGGAACGCCTGAAACGCGCATCGATTCTGGAAGCGGAAGGTCTCAGGCAATCCGAAATTTTGCGCGCCGAAGGCGCTCAACAGGCTGCCATTCTGGAAGCGGAAGGCCGCAAGGAAGCGGCTTACCGGGATGCCGATGCGCGCGAGCGCTTGGCGCAGGCCGAAGCCAGGGCGACCCTGATGGTATCCGAGGCGATCGGCAAGGGCGATATTCAAGCGGTCAATTATTTCGTCGCGCAAAAATACATCGACGCATTGCAAAAAATTGCTTCCGCCGAAAACGGCAAGCTGATTTTCATGCCACTAGAAGCCTCGAGCGTGATCGGCGCATTAGGCGGGATCAGTGAGCTGGCCAGGGAAGCGATCGGCAAAAATGCCAAAGGAACATGAGGAAAAAGCGATGAGCGAAATGGTTTTTGTATTCTGGTACTGGTGGATATTGGCGCTGATCCTATTGGTGATCGAATTGGTCGTGCCGGGCTTCTTTTTCTTGTGGATGTCAGCGGCGGGCTTTGTGACCGGTTGTCTGGTCCTGCTGTTTCCGGCGACGCCTGAAAACTTTCAAATCTTCGAGTTTTCGGTGTTATCGATCGCTGCCATCGCGGCCTGGCGGTTTTATGTTAAAGTCCACCCGATAGAAACCGATCGCCCGCTCTTGAACAAACGCGGCGCGCAATACATCGGCCGGGTTTTCAATCTCCATGAGCCGATCGAAAACGGGCAGGGCAAGATCAAAGTGGACGACTCGATTTGGAAAGTTCACGGCCCCGATTGCTCCATTCAATCAAAAGTCCGGGTTGTTTCGGTAAACGGCACCGTGTTCGAGGTCGAGAAAGTCGAATAATGCCCCAGGGCGGCAAGTATGTCCTTAAACGCAAACCCGCGGCAGAAGAGGATGGAAGTCGCCAGGCTCAATCAATCGCCAAATCGATTGACAAGGTTCTACCGGCTGAGTGATACGCCGGCAATTGGATGTGTGGTGGGGGTTTACACCCCCCAAACTGTTGTTATCCCCCAAGCATTTCCCAACACTTACTGGAGTTAAGCGGGTAATATCCAGGAATAAAGCAATTACTTTGTTGGGTCTGTGGCTTTTTGCGCGTCCATCGATGATAAACTTAATGGCGGCACAAAAATTGCTTGAACTAAAGTTCTCTGGACTTATCCTGACTTACTGTCAAAGCCACATTGATGGCATGAGTGAATAAACCCTTGGCTTATCGCATATTAAAAATACACAATTTATGAGATAATATATGGTTTTATTTGCAATCGACACTGCCTGCGCATGAATACTATCAAGACTGATCTGGAAAAGGCACTGATGCTTTGTAAGGGTGCGTTTCTGTCCGCGGCGGGTTTCAGCTTGTTGATCAATTTTTTAATGATCGCGCCGTCGATCTATATGCTGCAAGTGTATGACCGCGTGGTTACGACCGGCAATACAACAACGCTGCTGATGTTGACATTGATCATATTAGTGTTATTCATCACGATGGCGTCCTTGGAATGGGTGCGGTCACAAATTTTGGTCAGAGTCAGCACGCGATTGGAAGTGCTGCTGAATGTGCGCCTGTTCAGGGTTGCATTTAAGCAAGCCTTATTTTCAGGCGGGCGGCAGGCGACGACACAGGCGCTCGATGATCTTACCGGCTTGCGTCAATTTCTCACCGGGAGCGGATTGTTTGCTTTTTTCGACGCGCCTTGGATGCCGGTATATTTGGCATTGCTGTTTTTATTTCATCCCTGGTTTGGTTGGTTTTCGATTTTTACCGCAATTTTATTGAGTCTGGTTGCGGTGGCGACCGAAAAGGCCACGACCAAAACACTGAGTGAAGCCAACGATATCGCCATCGCCACGCGGGGATTATTGAGCAAAAATTTGCGTAATGCCGAAGTAATCGAATCGATGGGCATGTTGGGTAATTTACGCCGACGCTGGATGGAAGGCTCCTTAAAAGTCCTGGATTTACAAGCAGTCGCTAGTTCTCGTGCCGGGTTATTAACCGCCCTTTCCAAAGTCATTCGCCTTTCCTCGCAATCGCTGATTTTGGGATTAGGCGCCTATTTGACGATCGAGCGCGAAATTTCAGGGGGGCTGATGATTGCCGGTTCCATCCTGATGGGCAGGGCATTGGCTCCTATTGATTTGATGATTGGCTCCTGGAAGGGCTTTATTAGCGCCCGAGGACAATACCAGCGGCTTAATGAAATTCTGCAGCAGATACCCGACGAAAAAGAGCACATGCAATTGCCTGATCCAGAGGGCCGCATTCAGCTCGAAAACGCCATCGTCACCCCCCCCGGTAGCAAGACCCCCGTTATCAAGGGACTCAATCTGGTGATAGAAAAAGGCGACATTGTCGGAGTAATTGGGCCCAGCGGCGCCGGTAAATCAACGTTGGCGCGGGCAATACTGGGTATTTGGCCAACCGTTAACGGAGCGATTCGTCTGGATGGCGCGGAAGTCTTCAACTGGGACCGCGAGCATCTCGGCGGTTTCATTGGCTACTTGCCGCAGGATGTTGAGTTATTTGAAGGGACCATTAGCGAAAACATAGCCCGTTTCGGTGAAATTGATCCGGAAAAAGTCGTCGAAGCCGCAAAAATGGCCGATGTACATGAGTTGATTTTACGATTCCCCGAAGGCTACGACACTGTCATTGGGGCGACGGGCGGGAATCTTTCGGGAGGTCAGCGGCAAAGAATCGGTTTGGCGCGGGCCTTGTATGGCAATCCGGTTCTGGTCGTTCTCGACGAACCGAACTCCAATCTCGACGAACAGGGCGAAAGCGCGCTCGAAAACGCTTTGCTGCACCTCAAACAAAAACAAACGACCGTAATCATCGTCACGCACCGGAACAATGTGTTGACCAAAGTTGACAAACTGTTGATCTTGAATGACGGCGTGCTGGTTGTTTATGGGCCGAGAGTTCAAGTCATTGAATATTTGCAGCAACAGCAAAAACAGCAACAGGTCATCGCGCCAGTTGCCTAAACCTCCAGATAAACCAAATATGACAGAAATCACCCCAATAAAAACTGCGTCCTCGGATTTGCAGACCAATGATCGGTCTGTTCGCAGGATTGGTGCTGTAATCGTGGTGCTGACATTCGGTATTTTTGGCGCCTGGGCATTTTTGGCGCCAATAGATAGTTCGGCATTGGCGCCAGGCGTCGTCGTCGTAAAATCGCACAGAAAAACCGTTCAGCATCTCGATGGCGGCATTGTCGCCAAAATTTTGGCCAAGGACGGCGACCTGGTCAGCGAAGGCGATGCCTTATTGATACTGGATGATACGCAAATAAAAGCCCAATTGGAAAGCGCGCGCAGTCAATTCATCGTCTTGTCCGCGCAGGTTGCGCGATTGCGTGCGGAGAAGGATCATCTCAAACAAGTTGTCTATCCGGAAGCGCTGAATGATGCAAGTGACCCAAGAATAACGGAGGCTAAACAGGCCGAAAACAATGTTTTCCACTCCAGGATTACGACCCATGACGGCGAAATGGCGGTGCTAAAGGAAAGGGTAAGTCAAATATCCAGTAAAATTAGAGGCTTGCAAAGCCAGGTCGAGAGCAAGAAAATACTGGTCGACTCATACGGCGAAGAAATCCATGATTTAAAGGAATTGTTGGCTGAAGGCTTCGCCGACAAGCAACGCTTGCGCGACATGGAGCGCAACCATGCCATTCAAAGCGGCGAAATTGCTCAGATTAATGCCGAAATCGCCACAAACCAGATGTTGATCAGCGAAACACGCTTGCAAATTTTGCAGATAGAAAAGAAGTTTCAAGAGGAAGTCGCCGGCAAGCTCAGCGAGGCGCAGGCCCAACTAAACGAAGTAACCGAGCGTATGTCCGCATATCAGGACAAGCTTAACCGTATCATTATCAAGGCGCCGGCCAGCGGCATGGTGATGGGCCTGTCGGTGCATACCCAGAATGGCGTTATAGCTCCCGGTCACGCAATACTCGACATCGTTCCAAAAGACGCCGAATTAATCATCGAGGCGCGGGTGTCTCCTAACGACATCGATCGTGTCACGGTGGGCTTGCAAGCCGAAGTGCGGTTTAGCGCATTCAAACAGTCGCAAACGCCAAAAATGAACGGCAAGGTTATTCAGTTGTCGGCTGACCGTTTTGTCGATGAGCAAAACGGGCAGCCTTACTATCAAGCCCGCATCGAACTGACTCCCGAGAGTCAAAAGGATCTCGGCGAATTACAATTGGTCCCGGGCATGCCCGCGGAAGTATTGATCAAGACCGGCGAAAGAACCTTGTTTGAATATTTGGCGCAGCCCGCAACCAATGCATTCGCGCGCGCGCTTATTGAAGATTAGACGCTACATGTATAAATTTAACGTTCTGTTGACGTTTGTGTTTTGCTCGTGCGTCCAGATGGCATGGGCGGATGATTTGTTGACCGTTTATTACCAGGCCCTTGAGGCCGACCCGCGGCTCAAGTCCGCGGTAGCGAAATTGGATGTCGGCGCGGCGCAAAAAGGCCAGGCCCTTGGCTTAATGCTGCCGCAAATCACCGCGTCCGGCAACTGGTCGAAAAATGGCCAAAGAACGGATAACGGCCCAGAAGCCAGAAATAGTTCCTATGTAGGTACGCGTTACTATGTCTCGCTCAGTCAGACACTGGTTGACTTTGCCAAATTCTGGGAATGGCGGCGCGCGTCCAAAGTGGAAGATCAATACGCCGCGGAGGAGATCGAAGTCCGGAATGAATTAATTTTTAATGTGGTTGACCGTTATTTCAGCGTACTCGAAGCGGGCGATCAATTGGAATTTACGCGTGCTGAAAAAGAAACAACCCGGCAACAGTTGGTGCAGGTACAGAAACAGTTTGCCAAGCAATTGTTGAAAATAACCGACGTGTATGCCGTGGAAGCGCGTCTGGATCAAGTCGCCGCCGACGAAATAAAGGCGGAAAGCGATCTGGTGACGAGTCAGCAAGGTTTGCGGGAATTGACCGGTGTGTTACCATCAGCCTTACAAAAGCTGAGTGAAAAAATCGAGTATAAAGAGCTCGAAGGCGAATTGCAGCAATGGATAGATATGGCGCAGAGCCAGAACCCCGCGCTTTCCGCCAAAAGAATTGCGATCGAAGCGGCGGAAAATAACGTGGCCGTGCAAAAATCCAAATATCTGCCCGTCGTGGATTTGCAGCTGAATTATTACGACACCAACACTGGATACAATAGCATCAAGCTGGGCGCGGATGTGCAAACCCAGGTTGCGGCTATCAACGTCAATGTGCCATTGTTTTCGGGCGGGGTCACGACAAACCAAATGTATGAAGCCAAAAGCAAATTACAGTTAAGTCAATACGATAATGAAATCACCTTGCGCGGTCTGATCAAGGAAACCAGCGACGCCTTTCTCAGCACCAATGCCAACGCCCGGCGCATCAGGGCCGCGCAAAAAGCGCTCGAGTCGGCGGGCAAATCGAGCGAAGCGATGGAGCGTGGTCTGTATTACGGCGTCGTTACGGTGAGCGATCTTCTTAAGGCGCAACAGAACGAATTTATCGCCAAAAGAGACCTTGCGCAATCCAAGTACAGCTATATCAAAAATCGTGTCCGCTTTTTGTTGGCCATTGGCTCTCTCGTCGAAGAAAACTTGCGTGAGGTCAATGATTGGCTCGGTCCCGCAAGTGCCGATTCAACGTCGGCGAATCATGCGCCAAAGCCGAATCTCTGATCAATCAAACGGAAATTTAAACAAATAAGCATCAATTGAGTGGCTATCTTTATGATGGCATTCATATTTTAAGTTTTTTAAAGCTCGCTTGCCGTTAAGCGAGGTGAGTTTTCTCTGTCGCCATGCTAATTGACAGGAGCGGTATGGATTGCCGAAATCTCGGTTATGGGCGGCCGAGGGTTTTGTCCAGAGGGGGTTGGTTAGTGTCTGCCGATTTGGTGCAAGCGGATTTTTTTGCACTAAAATTGAACAGGCAAGCAGTGCGGGGCGGGATTGATGGAGTAAGCTTTGGCGGCATTCAGCTATTGTTCAGCGGGTATTGCATATCATGAGGATTGTGCCATATTAGGTTGGTACATATTTTGCTTGATTTATGTTGTGGTGGTGTTTTGGCTAAAAGTGACATGTTATTGACTGGAGGCAACAAAATAACGTTGTGGTTGTTTTGAGACAGACATCAAGTCCGCGAAGGCGTGTTGGTCTGTTTATAACTTGGCGTTTTTGTGTGAAAAATCAATAACCCTAAGGCTCGAATTAAAGTTGTTGATTAATTTGGCATTAGTGGCGACTGGCAGGCTGAAACCACCGTCCCTGGCAGCAATGAAGCAAAAAGTGATCCCGATCAGGGGATGGCGGTGCGTGCGATCATTCGTGCCCACTCAGGGGATTTGTAAAAAAATATCGATAAAACAAATGCATGCAAAAGCATCTGAATAATGAGGTAACAAATCGTCCAAAAAACTAGACAAAGTTGCTTGAATGTCACTATACTTTAGGCGTAAATAAAGGAGAGATTTATTTAGCGCATGAAGCAAAAGAAAGCCAAGTCAGTCGGTCGTCTATTGAATTGGGGCGTGGCATTGCTCATCTTTTAAACTGTTTCCAAACAGAGATTATTGTAACTATACGGAGTAAATTATGGCACTTAGTACCACACAAAAAGCACAGGCAATGCTCGACACTCTTAAGGGGTACGGGTTTACACTGTCAGCTAATCAAGTAGCTGCGATTAACAAACAAATCATTAGATTGTACGATAAAAGCCATAAGACCGACGATCAGGTCGCAACATGGCTTCAGAACAGCGCAGCTTATAAGAATCAATTGAATAAACTTTACAAAAGCCCGTCATATTTGGGAGATGACAATGGCGACAACAAAGTTTCGAAAGATGAAAAGAAAGTATTAAAAACCGACATTCATGATAATCTTATCGCGGCGGCGCAAGGGATTACTCAAACCGGAGCTTCCTATATCCTCACCAACGACACCGATATAGCGACTGCCAACGTATTCACCGCGGGCCTGGTATACACTCCAGGCGGTAACGACCGCATCAACGCGCTGCAAAACGAAGACGAACTGACCGGCGCGGGTACCAATCCGACCTTGAACGCAACGGTCGGCAACGTTAACGACAACGGCGGCACTACCATCAATCCGACGTTGACGGGTATTGAAACCATCCATACGAAGTTCCTTGGCGATAACAGCGTTTTCTTAAATCGGGCTGTTGATTCCATCGATTTACGTTTCGCCGATGCCGCGTTGAAGACGCTGACCATCGATGCGATAGGTAACATCGATCATGTCGAGTATGACAACATCGGCTCTAGCGTGGCTAACCTGGCGGTATCCAATAACGTGGTTGACAACACCACGGCCGATTTCGACTATCAAAATGGCGTCCTCAAGGGTCTTGACGACAAGGGAACCTTGACGGTGACCAACGTCAATATGGCGCGCGGCGGTATTTATATTGGAAACCATGGCGGGAACGAAGGTTTCGAACACCTGAACCTGGTCAGCAATGGCAATTCCAATGCGTTGGGACACCTGACAGGTCCGCAAATGAAGGACCTCACGATCACCGGTAACAGCAAAAGCCTGTCGCTGGTGGATACCCAGGATCTGGTTATCGATGGCCACGTTGAAGGCGTTCAGTTCAATGCGGGCAACGGCGTCAGCAATCCGAGCAGCGATGGTTTGCGCTTCATCGATGCCACCGGCTTTAACGGCGATCTGAGCATCGACATCACCAATGCGGTCGGCGGCCACAACGACCCTGCCAACTCCGGACAGAAGTTTTACACCAAAGTGGCCTCCGGCGCGGGTAACGACACCTTCTGGACCTCCTCGGACCTGGCGGCCAGCAAGAATTTCGGCGCCGATGTGCTGAATGGCGGCGGCGGCAGCAACACCCTGAAGCTCTATGGCGCCAACATTCAGCTGTGGAACGATGACGGCTCGGCAATTACCGATACCGGCAGCATTGCCGACCAAGGCAGCCTTGCCCAAATTACCGGCATTCAGCACCTCGAGATGCGCACCCAGTTTTCAGGTAATATCGATACGGTGATTGCCAACATGAATGCCTTCACCGATAACGCGGTGACCGACATTCAGATACGTAACGAATCGAACAATGGCGTGGGCGATGACGACCATTTCATCGTCGAAAACATCTCCGCGGCCTTGGCCAGCAGCGGTAATGTCGTGCTGCATCACGCCGCCGACTACGGAAATAACGATCAAGTGTGGCTGCGTTTGGCCGATGCGACCGGCACCAACGACACCGTTGCCTTGACCGTGGTCAACGACCTGAATACCACGACGCAATATGACTACACCCTGACCACCACGGCCATGGACAAGACGATCGGCGGCGCCGCCAACGGAACGGTCGAAAACGTCACGATCAACGACAACGATAGCGAGTCCAACGTCGTAACCTTGACCAACGCGGTCGATCACACCGGCACCGTCACCCTGAACGGCGGCACCAAAGGCAATTTCTACAAGGTCAACTATGCCGACGGCAGTGATCCTTTGCTGGCCACAACCGTTGACGCCTCCAAGCAAAAGAGCGACCTGTTTCTGCAAGTTGCGCCGGCTGCGGCCACTTCGCAAACCGTCAAGCTGGGTACCGGCAACGACGCGCTGCTGTTCGCAAACGCGGCTCGTGACGCGGGATCCCTTAACCTGCTGACCGGTAACGAAACCATTACCGATGCAGGCGGCGCCGATGTCGTGACCGCGATCTTCAGCAAGGACTTGACCGGCCAGCCTTCCTTCTCCGGCATTGAAACCTTCCAAACGGCGGCTACGGCCAATGTGGCGATGGATCTGTCCAAGACCGGTTTGACCACGCTGAACCTGCTGTCCGACTCGGCGGTTGATGGCGCGAACGGCCCGAACGACCAGTACAAGCTGGGCGCCGGCGCCATCGTCAAGACCAGCATCATCACCGCGAACGGCACTTCCGCCGTTTCGACGCTGAACTTTGCCGGCAGCAACGAAGACAATGATCCCGCCACTCAAATCGGCACTTTTGCTCAGGTCTTCAACGGTGTGACGCTGAATACCAGCGCCGACAACCTGACTGTCAACATCAACAGCAAGGCCGTGGGTCTGGACAACAAAACCCACGCCGAGAAAGGTGCTACTTCCTATACCCTTGGCCAGTTGACCGCGCAAGCCGCGAAGTCGATGACGATCGCGGTCACCGATGAACTCGCCATCGCCGCCGGCGCCACCAAATCGGCTACGACAACCGTGGTCGACAACATCTGGGCGAAGAACCTGGCTTCATTGACGGTGACCGCCCAAGGCGATGTCAATCTGGGCACCATCACCGGCAATGCGACCAATAACAACATGACCTCGTTGGATGCGACCGGTGTGCTCGGTTTCTTCCAGGCGACCGACATCGCGCTGGGCGACAATGCGGTAGTCAAGATCAATGACGGCGGTTCCATCTTCAATGCGCTGGGCTCCGCCGGCAAGAACGTGACCATCACGGCGGGTAACGGTTTCAACACCATCACCGGCACCGCGCAGAACGACACCATCACCACCGGTTCGTCCAACGACCTGGTGAGTGGCGACCGCGGCGACAACCTCATCGTCACCGGCGCCGGCAGCGACTACGTTCAGGTCAAGGATGGCAACAACACGGTCAATATTGGCTCCGGCGATCTGGAATGGTTGAAAATCAACGAAAATACTGGTCTGGATGCCTCCAAGGCGACCAACGTACTGACCGGTAACGGCATGCTGACCCACGTCGGTATCGATACCAATGGTGATAACGTTTTTGATTTCGAGAACGATATTGCCGTGGGCACCGGCCATGACCTGGGCATTCACTGGATTGGTAACACCATCCAGATGGCTTCCTCGACGCTGGACGGCCGTGTCGCTCTCGATGCTACTGTCGGGACTTTGGGCCAAACGACACTTGCCGGCGGTGTTTTGACTGCCGACAATGCCAATGCTTATCTGTTGATAGGTGCTGCCGCTGCGGGCGGCGTGACCAAGATCGATATGTCCAAGGCAACCGCGGGCGTCTTCCTGGATTACGCTGCTGACGGTACGTCCGACGGCGCGGGTAATCTGACCGTCATTGGCTCCAACGGCAACGATGCAATCGTTCTGACAAACGCCGGTACCAACATCATCAATGCCGGCGCCGGCGCGGACATCATTTCCCTAGCAACTGGAGCTGGCGGGCTGGATACCATCGTGGTGGGCGACGGCCAATCGACGCTTGCGGGCTTCGACAAGATCTTCAATTTCCATGCTGGCGTTGAAGACAAACTCGATCTGTCAAGCACCAACTTGGCAACCGCGACGGCTGGTTTCGTAGCATCAGGAATCGCCAATGTGAACTATCAGATCGACGCAAACGGAACCCTGACGTTCCAGAACGCCACGACTTTGGCCGGGCTGGACATCGGTAAGGACCTTAGCCTGGCCCAGGCGCTCTCGGTCGCGGCCGGTAAGACAACCTCGCTGGATACCGTATCCTTCTTGTATGATGCGGATGGATCCGGTGCCTGGGGCGATGCTTTGGCGAACGGCGTGGCCAGCCATGACGGCACCATCGTCTTCCAGAACACCGCGCAAGGCACGGTGGTTGACTTGGTTGGCGTAAACAGCAATTTGGGCGCCGGCGGCATCGTCATCGTCTAAGGCGTTATCAGCTGAGCGGCTCCCCGATGGTTTCTCGTCGGGGTTGCTTCGATGCCGGAAAACCCCGTCCCTGCAGAGGGGCGGGGTTTTTTTTTGAGTATTTCCGGGTAGGCAGACCGTTTTAGCGTTTGTCTCACCCATACTATTTTTAAAGTAAAGCCAATGACAAACGCCCACTCTTCCGGAATGGGCGAAATTTTGACCGCGGCGCGAGAAGGGCACAGGCGTACCCCTTTCGCGCCCACGAATCGAGGAGACATTATGACAGACTGGACCTCCGGCTACGTGGCCGATATCGGCTACACCTACGGTTATTACGCGGAGTTGAACCCGTTGCGGGTCAAGCTTGCATTCCTGCACAATGGCTTGGTTTGCCCCGAGGTTGGAAACGCCTGCGAACTCGGCTTCGGGCAGGGCGTCAGCGCCAACCTCCACGCCGCCGCTTCCCTCACGCAATGGCACGGCACCGACTTCAATCCCTCGCAGGCCGGTTTCGCGCAAGAACTGGCAACCGTCTCGGGTTCCGGCGCCAAGCTCTATGATGAAGCTTTCGCGGATTTCGCCAGCCGTTCCGACTTGCCTGAATTCGATTATATCGGCCTGCACGGCATCTGGAGCTGGATCAGCGACGAAAACCGCGCCGTGATCGTCGACTTCATTCGGCGTAAGTTAAAAGTCGGCGGCGTGCTCTATATCAGTTATAACACGCTGCCGGGTTGGGCCGCTTTCGCGCCGATGCGCCACTTGATGACCGAACACGCCGAAATCATCGGCGCCGAGGGGCACGGCATTCTCAGCCGCATCGATGGCGCCCTGGATTTCGCCGAGAAGCTGATCGCCACCCACCCGACCTATTCCCGCGCCAATCCCCAGATCGCCGAGCGCGTCAAAAAGATCAAGGGACAGAATCGCCACTATCTGGCGCATGAATACTTCAACCGCGACTGGCATCCGATGCACTTTTCCACGATGGCCGGTTGGCTGGAATCGGCCAAGGTTCAGTTTGCCTGCTCGGCCCATACTCTCGATCATATCGAGGCCGTGAATTTGACCGTCGAACAGCAGGCTTTTTTGAAGGAAATTCCGGATAGTATGTTCCGTGAGAGCGTGCGGGACTTCATCGTAAATCAGCAATTCCGCCGCGATTATTGGATCAAGGGCGCGCGCAGGCTCTCGGCGCTGGAACAGGCCGAGGCCTTGCGCGCCCATAAAGTCATGCTGACCACGCACCGAGCCGACGTGACGCTTTCCGTGACCGGCGCTTTGGGCGACGCCACTCTGAATGAGGCGGTGTATAAGCCTATTCTCGACCTCCTGGCCGATCACAAGCCCAAGACCCTCGGCCACATCGAGCAGGCCGTCAAAGCGCAAGGCATCGTCTTCACTCAGGTCGTTCAGTCGGCGATGGTGCTCAGCGGTATCGGTCATCTGGCTGCCGTGCAGGACGAGGCCGTCACGGCCAAGGCCAAAAAACACACCGACAGGCTCAATGCGCATCTGCTCGGCAAGGCGCGCAGCAGCAACGACGTCAATTACCTCGCCAGTCCGGTGACTGGCGGCGGTGTGTCCGTGGGACGTTTCCAGCAACTTTTCCTATTGGCTTTGAGCCAGGGCAAAAAACAGCCTTCCGAGTGGGCGCAGGCGGTGTGGCAGATCCTTGAGGCTCAGGGTCAGAAACTGATCAAGGAAGGCAAGGCCATTGATAAGGTCGAAGAGAATCTCATCGAACTGACCGCGCAGGCGCAAATTTTCGCGGAAAAGCAGTTGCCGGTTCTGAAAGCTTTGCAGATCGCCTGACGTGAAATAAGCCGTGATCGCCCATGCGCGGTGGGCGGTGGGGGCATTGTCGCGGCGTGGCGTGCCTGTCTTACGCGCCGCGGCAAGGCTTTCCGCGAAGAGTCTGCCGCAAGCGCCATTTCGATGCGTCATGGGGAGGCAACGAAGAACAGGCTAACTGGAAAGGCCGTTTCCTCTCGATAATGGCAAGATTCATTATGCCGACGAAGAAGGGGACAGCAGGGCGATCATCGCTGCGCTCCTGATGAACGCGCCGACCCTCGGCGATGGCAATAGCCGTTGTGGCGCTTCCGATGTTTTTGCGGGATGGGCGTTATCGAAATAATAAAAGCGTACCGTGAATGCAGCGATTCGCTCACTTCTCCGTTTCGAACGAATAGCCCAGTTGTTTTTGTTTGGCGTGGTACATGCTGGCATCCGCATAGTGCAGCAAAGCATCGTAGTCGGTGCCGTGGCGGGGGTAGAGAGCGATGCCGATGCTTACGCCGAATTGAATCGATTCGTTACCGTAGGCGATTGGCTTATGGAGGATTTCGACGATTTTTTTGGCGACGGACGCGGAAGCTTGTTCGTCGCTGTCCGGCAGCAGCAAGGCAAATTCGTCGCCACCCAAACGCGCGGCGGTATCGGTATCGCGTAGGGTCTCCGAGAGCTTTTTGGCAACTTCCTTCAGCGCAAAGTCGCCCGCGGCGTGGCCCATTTTGTCATTTACCGATTTAAAGCCGTCCAGGTCAAGATAATGTATGGCAAAAGGCATGCGGCTGCGGTGCGACATTGCGATGGACTGTTTCAATCGCTCGATGAACAGACGGCGGTTGGCAAGGCCGGTGAGTTCGTCGTGAAAGGAAAGCCAGATCAGTCGTTCGTCTTCTTGTTTGCGTCGGGTAATTTCGAATACCAGGCAGTCGATGCCGATGACATTTCCGAATTCGTCATAAACCGGCTCGCTGGTGATTTCAAGCCAGCGCCGTTCTTGTTGGATGTCATACACTTCAAGCGCAAAGGGCGGGCAAGGTATGCCCTGGCGGCTGAGTTCAAACAAACTGCTGATTCTTCGGTTTTCCGGATTGTCGGTAACACAACGTTCGAAATCGGTGATGAATGTTTCGGGCCGATAGCCGAGCATTGCCGAGACGGAAGGGCTGACATAAGTAATTTTGCTCTGCTTGTCGCATTGGAAGAAAAAATAATTTTTGCTTTGATTTTCGACCAGGTTGCGGAACCGGATATCGTTGTTTTGCAGTTCGGTTGCGCGTTTTAGCAGCATCCGCTCAAAATCGCTCGGAAATTTCGGAACGGTTTGCTCAGGCGCGGGCGCAGGCGCGTTTTGCTCATCTTTAGACGGCGCTACGGGCACGGCATACCGGCGATGGCGCCGGACATGAAGACTCCATAACCCGATATATCCGATCATGAATAATAACGGCACTAGGGTTTCCCCTAAGCTCTCTTCATTGGGGGGAAGAGTTACCGTTAGGGAGGGCTCGACGTTTCTTTTAACCTCGATAGCGGGTGCCGCCGGCGGCGGCAACCATTTAAGATATATCGCGTTCATTTCGGCTTCGCTCAGTGCATCCAGGCCTTTTTGCAAAATACCGGCCAGTATCGGCCAGTCTCCACGAACCGCAATGCTTTCATCGGCAGTGTGGCGTTCATAAAAGCCCGCCAATTTGATGCCGGTTAATTTGTGCTTTGTTTTTATATAATTCGCGGTGCCGACAAAAGTGATACAGGCATCCGATTTTTTCACGCGCACCGATTGCAGGCATCCCAGCATCGACTTCACGACATGGGGTTTGATGGCGGGATGAATTTTTTTGAAGCTCTCCGTAAATTGATAGCCTTTGACATAGGCGACGGTTTTTCCGGCAAGATCGGTGGGCGAATTTATCGAGGCGTCATTCTCGCGCGTGACGATGGTCAATGATTTGGTCAGATAGGGATGGGTAAAATTGAACAATAAG
This sequence comes from Methylomicrobium sp. Wu6, assembly GCF_035916875.1. Lineage (NCBI taxonomy): Bacteria > Pseudomonadati > Pseudomonadota > Gammaproteobacteria > Methylococcales > Methylococcaceae > Methylomicrobium > Methylomicrobium sp. Wu6. The sequence continues at coordinate 3,644 of NZ_JAXUHN010000051.1, read as the reverse complement.
CGGCGCTCCGGGCGATCAACCATCGTCGCCACGACATCCACGCGCTGTTCGGCAATGGCTCTGTATATCCGGCTCCAGGATTTTCGCGGATGATGTTTAAAGCGGATAGCGAGTTTTTGACCGAGCGCATTGAAAATGTCGACCGCGATGCCGCTGAACCGCCCGTTTTGGTCAACAAAACTGAAAGGCGGCAGGGAGTCGTCGAAAGCGACGCGAATTTTTTTATGGCGCATGAGCCATTTTTTTTCTTTTGCGGTTAGCTTTAACGAATAAGTCGCCGACACCTGGCTTTTTGGCGGCAATTCGATGGTGCTGTCCGCAAATGCACTATTGACTAGCAAGCACAATGCAATAAGAAAAGGCATTTTTATGATTTGCTACCTGAATTGAAATAGCGCATGACCGAAAATTTTTTTCAGGCGCATGCGCGATTTGAAATTTTTAAAACACGGCTTCATACCATTCATTAGATCGGATAACTTGCATTAACGTTCAAAAAAGCATGCCCCTTTAGGGTGTTGCTGTCGGGTTGTTCCGGTAATCCGCTGCTGACGATCGCCAACACGGGTGGTTCCGTATTTTTGCCGATAATCGTCGTCAGTTCGGGTCAACCCGCTAGATAACTTGTAGCACAACAACTGCTTAAATTCCAGTTTTTGAGAAACTTTCATCGGCTTCGAACCTATTAATTTGAACAGACGGAGGGTTAACTTTTTCCTCCTGTCACATAACTTTCATTTGTCTCTGTTAGCATCCCGCAGACTGTAAACCTTTGAGGATGCTTTTTCGGCGGATTTATATCGGCAATTTCTCATGGGTCTGCGATGCGATAACGAGAAAAGTAAATTGCTTATGGATATCAACTCCTACCGAACCATCTGGATTTCAGATCTTCACCTCGGCTCGACGCAATGCCAGGCGGATGTGCTGCTCGATTTTTTGAGGCACAACGACAGCGAAAAGCTTTATCTGGTTGGCGACATCATCGACTTCTGGTCGCTTTCGAAGAAGATGTACTGGCCACGCGATCACAATACGGTGATCCAGAAAGTGCTCCGAAAGGCACGGCACGGCACGCAGATCATTTATGTGCCCGGCAACCACGACGAAAATGTCAGGGATTACAATAATTATATATTCGGCGATATTGTAGTCAAAAACATGGATGTGCATACCACCTACGCGGGTAAGCAGTTTTTGGTCGTGCATGGCGACGAATACGACACGATCGCTCAATACCATCAATGGATCGCCAGGCTGGGCAGCGTGAGTTACGACTTTCTATTGTGGATCAATCGTATTTTACGGCTGATTCGGCGTATGCTGGGAATTCAGTCGCATTTCTCGCTGGCCGCGTTTGTGAAGTTCAAGGTTAAAAATATCGTGCAATTCATTTCCGAGTACGAAAAAAGCATTGTCAGCACTTTGCGCGACAAGGGCCTGGACGGCGTGATTTGCGGCCACATTCATCATGCCGAAATCAAGGAGATGGAGGGGTTTTTGTATGTCAATACGGGCGATTTTGTCGAAAGCTGCACCGCGATCGTTGAGCATTTCAACGGCCGTCTGGAGCTGGTGCATTGGGTCAAGATGGAAGATGCCGCGCTTGAGTTGAATAAACGTCTCGAAACGCATGTGCATGAATGAAGGTTATCGACGACATGCATAAACCTTCAAATTCTTTTGCCCCGGTCCATCCCATTGTGGCTTCGACCCCCGCAAGCATAGAGCATCCGATGGCGCGCGGTTTCTACATCATTCTCGCCGCACAGTTTTTTTCCTCGCTCGGCGATAATACGCTGCTGTTCGCGGCGATCGCTCTGCTCAAGGCGATGGACGCGCCGGCCTGGCAAATCCCGGTTCTGCAACAATTCTTTGTGTTTGCATTCATTCTGTTGGCCCCGTTTGTCGGCGCTTATGCGGATGCCTTGCCGAAAGGCCAGGTCATGTTTATCAGCAACAGCATCAAAATCGTCGGCTGCCTGGCGATGTTGATCGGCTTGCATCCATTGCTCGCTTATGGCTTTGTCGGCCTCGGCGCGGCGCTGTATTCGCCGGCGAAATACGGCATTCTGACCGAATATCTGCCGGTCGAAAGACTGGTCTGGGCAAACGGTTGGATGGAAGGCCTGACCGTCGCGGCGATTATTTTTGGCGCGATTTTTGGCGGTCTCTTGATCGGCCATCGGGCTGATGAACACATCGTAAAGCAACTGGGCGGACTGGCGTTCAACGGCGGTATCGACACCGCGCCCGAATTCGCGATTTTGGCGGTCCTGGGTATTTACCTGATCGCGGCAATTCTAAATTTCTACATTCCCAAGCTAGCGATCGAGCATGCGTTGACGCATCGCAATCCGGCAACTTTGGTCAAGGAGTTTTGGCAGAGCTTATGGCGGCTATGGAAAGATCCTCTCGGTCAGGTGTCGCTCGGGGTCACCTCGCTGTTTTGGGGGGCCGGCACGAGTTTGCGTTTCATCATTCTCGCTTGGGCCGCTGCTTCGCTGGAACTCGATTTGGAACAGGCGACGCAATTGACCGCGGTCGTTGCGGTCGGTCTTGCGATCGGCTCGGTGATTGCGGCCAAATGGGTGCCGGTCGCTCATGCCGTAAAAGTTTTGCCGTTGGGTATCGCGATGGGAGTGGTCGTGCTGGCGATGGTGCTGGTGCGCGACTGGCGGGTTGCATCGGTGTTGCTGATCGTAATCGGTATTCTTGCCGGCAGTTTTCTGATTCCGATGAACGCCTTGCTCCAGCACCGCGGGCATTTGTTGATGGGCTCGGGGCACTCCATCGCGGTGCAGAACTTCAATGAAAACCTGAGTATTCTGTTGATGCTCGGCGCTTACTCGCTGATGATAAAGGTCGGCTTTTCTATTCATGCCATCGTGATCGTATTCGGTTTGTTTATCGCGGTCAGCATGGGCGTCATCAATCAAATTCATGGTCACGACCAGGATTTGAATCCATAATTCGGCCGGGCGAAAGACCCGTTAAGTACTTTACAACAAGTTAATCTGTATTGTTTTTTTGCGATGCAGACTAATATATTAGTTAGATAAATATTATTTTTATCTCGCTAATTGTTAAAAACTTATTGCCAAGACATTTTATTTTCCGATCTGCTAATTCAACAAGACTGGAATAAAAGGCGAAATAATGCTTGTACGAAAAATTTTACTCTGTTACGAATCTACTATTGAAAACTCTTATCTTAAATGTGCCTTGGAAAGCGCAAATAATATTTTGGTTTATGCAAACGATGGCGAAGAAGTCATTGATAAAGCAAAATCCGAAAAGCCAGATCTTATATATATGGATATCATGAGGCTTGGAAGTCGAGGCTATCAGGTCATACAAACCTTGCGAAATATCTCTGAAACTAGAAGTATTCCTGTCATCTTTTTCAGTGGTAAGCATCAAGAAGCCGATCGCATTTGGAGTCAGTTACAAGACTCGAGAAATTTAATGGCTACGTTCGACTTAGGCGTATCCGGCGATAAAAAATCCATCTCCTGCTAGCTGTTAAGTGCTTCGCGAGAAGTTCGTTTGCAACCTGTGAATAGCAAATCAATGACTTAGAGAGCTCAAGAAATGCCAATGAACTTGTTGCTATTCACTTAAAGTCGGCAACTACGGCTTGC
>NZ_JAXUHN010000050.1:0-39056 GCF_035916875.1 Methylomicrobium sp. Wu6 | reverse complement strand
TCGATCACTTCCACAATGAACCGCGCCAAGTGATTCTCGGGTAACCACTCGTCCACCGACGGCGGTAAAAGATAATCGGTCGCCCTGTCAACAATGATGAATCGGCTCATCTCAGCCTATCCTTAATAGTAGAATCGATAGCCTATATTTTACCAACTGCGGCTTCGAAAGTCCGACAGACTCCTAGGCTTGGCCTTAGCCCACCGGCGACGTCCCGCTTTATCTACCCAAACATCGCAGATTGGGCATTGCTGATAGGGTTTTGGCATTTACATGACGGGCATGGCATTTTTCGCAAATCGCCAGATTTATGCAACAAGGCCCCGCCTACCTGGCAACTACTCCGCCGAGAATCTCTTTCCTAACGGTCATATGAAGTGGCTCGGCATGGATCTCCTCATTCGCAACTTTGCTTTCTTTGGCCGGCACATGACCGGCCTGCGTCGACTCGGGCGCCTTACTCATCACCGTCACCGGCAGGCCAAGCGCCCCCCAGTTATAAAGCCAGCCGGCATCCTCGGAGACATTGGGCCAGCGCTTGTTTTGGTCTTTGGTGGCCATATTGATGCAGCCATGGCTGGCGGGACGGCCAAAACTATTGTGCCAAAACGCGCCATGGAAGGCATAGTCTCTATGGAAGAACTGCGTATACGGGACATCCTCCACTTCATAGAAACCGGGTTGCCCCCGGCCGACATCGCTACGCATTCTCTTGTATCGATAACGGTCATAGATATAAAAAGACCCCGTCACAGTGGGGGTTTTGCTTTTGCCCGTGCTGACCTTGAAGGTGCGGACCACTTTGCCGTTTTCCACGGCCTCCACACGCTGGCTGTCCAAGTAGACGAAAAGCCTCCGGTCCGTGCCGGTGCTGAATTGCTCGATCAGGGCTTGCTTCAGCATTCCGCCGCGCTCGCTTCTTAAATGTTGCCCGTCGTCGCTGACTTCGATGGTGCTGGAGGCTGGCCATGCAGGCTGAGGAGTAAATCTAAGTTGGCGCGGCCCAATCCAGCGCCATTTTCCAGAGATGGCTTGTCCATCACGGGTTTGCACCTTGAGATTGTTCGCCGCGTTGACCCGATCGGACAACGCCTCACTAAAAGTCACTTGCAGCGGCAACATCAAGCCTAAATTGGTCAATCCCTTGACGTTAGTCTCGGCGGCAAGGGGTGGCGCGGTTGTCAATTCCAGGTCGAGCGGCGGCAGGGATACGCCCGTGGAGGTGTTATAGTTCACCTGGACCGCATACTTATGGTTTTGCTCATAGGCACTCGCCAGCAACCGGATGTTCTGCCCCGTGGCATCGTGTTCCGCTCTCAACGTCAAACCGCCCGTGGCATGCACCTCCCCCACGGGCCGGTCGAAATGCAGGGTCACCGAGGCGTCAGGTCCCAACCGGGTAAGCGTCGGTCCTTCCAACCTCGGAATGGCGGCCGTGGTGAAGTTGATTTCACGGGTTTCGGACTCTCCGGACCAAGACCGCTCCGCCGTCACCTTGATCTTATGGCGAGTCTCGAAGGCTAATGGCACGGGCAGGCTCAGGCGGGTTTGATCCTTCGTCGCAAACAGGACTTTCCCCGTACCATCGAGCAGTTCAACCTTGGACAAGCGGGCGCCCAAGCCCACCGCCTCCAGGGTAATGGCTTTGCGCGGATCAACGTCGTTGCCGCCTTGCAAGGGTGTCATCGAAAACCCATAGGGCAGCATGCCTTGGCTAACGAAGGTTTCGTTCGGATTGGCTTGCGCGACTGCCGACAAAGCCATGGTCGCCGCGGTCAGCCAGAAGAGAATCGGTTTGATCGAACCAAAAAAAGTGGCCATTTTATCGAGTCACCTTGCGTCCAAATAGGTGCATTACTAAACAACCACCGGCTTAAGCCGGTGGGTTTGATTTACGGACTGAAAGCCCGGATACGCGTCGGCTAAACGACGCGTCATAATCGGGCCCATCTTAAAGTTATCGTTCGGATTAGGTTCAAAATGATGCATCAAATACTGAGCTAGGTCGTCAATAGTGGACGCCATCGATACAGCTTTCACAATTCAAGCTTGTGCCTGTTGGGCAAAGGCGGCCGGCGATAGGTAACCAAGTTTCGAATGATGTGTCAACACTTTTCCGGACACATGATGTGACTTTCTAAATTATTTGGCGTAGATTTTTTGGAATTATGTGGAGCATCCCAAATCGCCTGGGCTTTTTTTCGCAGGACCAGCAGCGCCGCCGTCTCCGCCAGCGCTTTCTCCTTGATCCCAGGGTCACGCTCCAATGCCCGGATGCGCCGCTCGTCGGCCTTGCGAGCCTCTTTCAAACGCTGGTATTGACTTCGATCCCAGCCGTTGGCTTGTTCGCAGGCCAACCGCCACGCCTTGATTTGCTCAGGATAAAGAAAGACCGCGTTGCCGGCAATAGGCCGAGAGCTCGGCTTCGTTCAGCGCCGCCGCTTACCACTGCCGCAAACTTGTCGGCGGCTGTCCACTCGGACGGTGTGCTGTCCCCAGTCGGCAGCAGGCGGTCAGGCGCCAGTTATACAGCGTCGCATTCGCAAATGCCTTCTTCTTTGGCAAGCTCGGCGATCGATTTGTGATGCCGTGGCAGCATTTTCTTCAAAATCGCTTCCTTTCGCTCTTTCGGATACTTCATCGGTTTCTCGTTTCGCTCCCTCTCAGATTCTTTTAGAAGCCAAATTGTAATAGGACGACAACTATCCTGACAGAGGGGGATGTCAACATAAAAGCTAATACACCAGAAGATGCTCTAGCAAAAATCGTCAAGAAAGATGACTTCTTGTTTATGCGTAGAGACAAAACTTTAGAAGAAGTATATGTCGCTCGATTTGGCAAGATCAATTTCCGCTGGCACGATTTACGGCACACGCGGGCGAGTTGGCATATGCAGTCAGGGACTGCCACTGAGTGTGCTTCAGGAGCTTGGCGGACGGAGCGATTACCGCATGGTTTTACGCTATGCCCATCTTGTCCCGGAACATCTTGCGGAACACGCTAACCAGGTGAGCGGGTTGACGAAGCAATTGGAAACTATTTTGAGGAAAGTTAAATGAGCTTCGAACATGGCCACGCAATTATGGAAGCAGAATGCAATGCGTCGTCTGATGCATTACTTAAATGCGAGACATCCAATTAGCGATGCCAATGTCAGAAGAAAGCTTTTTGATGGCGATTTCCAAAAAGGATGGGAGGCCGCTAATTCTGCAAAATCGTTGCAGTCGGCAGAATCTAAAACAATTAGTGTACTTAGAACAAAATCGACGTAATTATAACTTATTGTATAAGCTAAAATTTCTGGCGGAGAGGGAGGGATTTGAACCCTCGATACGGTAAACCGTATACCAGATTTCGAGTCTGGCGCATTCAGCCGCTCAAGCAAAGCCCTGAAATTTCTAAAGAAATTTCCAGCTTTGCTTGCTCTTCGAGTCTGCCACCTCAAGACATAACCCCCGAAAAACGGAGTCATTTTGTAGCATTTTGTAGCACATTTTTGTAATAGCGCAAAACTGATTTGACAGAAAATTTTTCACCTTTAGCAGCCCCTTAATCCATTATCTTGAAGCACCTTATCCTTAATGTTATCCTTCCTCGTCCACTTAAGTGGGTTCTATCAATCTCTACATTTAGGATATAAAAATGCACAACAAGGCGTTGCGATTGCTTCTTATTGTCTCTCAACTTATGGCCTTACTCGGGTGTAGCCAACAACAAGCACTTAAACCCCCTTCGAACTCTATTTCTAATCAACATTTCGTTGAGGATCAAATTAAAGCAATGAAGTTGCTTGATTATAAGGATACTAAATGTGAACCCCTTGATGAAAGTCAGCTTGCATCAATGGTAAATATAAAAGGGTTTTACATAGGGATGCATAGATGCGAAGTTGCATCCAAATTAAAAAGAGATAATTTACTTTATTCACTTTATTCCTATAATGATTCTACAATAATTGAGCAAGGTAGCTTTACTATAGCTGGTATCAATCGTTATGAAAATGATTACCCAACATCAATTATATTAATAATAAACTATCAAGTTTCGTATTTTTCTTTGATTCGCTGCAATTCGATAAAATGTATAATTCCGTTAAATCTAAATACCCTGATTTAAAATGCGAAAAAAGTATTGTAAAAAATAGGGTTGGTGCTCAATTCGAGCAGGTTAATTGTTTATTTGAATATGATAAAGGATATTTGATATTAAAAAAATACGTCAGCAACATAGCTGAATCATGGCTTGAACTAGCGTCTAAAGAACAAATAGAAAAAGATCATAAAGAAAGATTAAGAGAAGAAAAAGATATTTAACAATTTATCAGTTAATCGCTTTTTTTAATCTGTCTCCCTTATCAACTTCAATAACTCTTTCTTCTCAGCCTTGCTTGCCCGCTTAAAGTGATCAAGCAAGGTTTCGTTTTTGCCGCCCTGCTTTAAATAGGCATCAAGGCACTTTTCCAGTAAAACCGTCATACTAAGCCCTTCCCTTGCGGCGACTGTTTTAAATTCCCGGTGAAATTCTTCCGTTACCCGTGTCGCGAATTGATGTGTTCGACCAGTCGCATATTTCGAGCGCCCGTCCTTTGATGTTGTCATTGCATTTCCCCACTTGGACAAAAATATAGCAGCTAGAATTATAACTAAAAACAGCTTATAATTCATACAATTGAACATCGTTTAATTACATGGAATGCTATGCACACGGAAAAAAAGTGCTCAACGGCGAAAGCCGTTTCTAAAGTCGCCTCATGGCGGCAGGGTTCGGCCGGTTTCTTTCAATGGCTCGAAGACGTTAGGCCCCTAGTTCCGTCGTCAAGGGGTGGTTTCGAAGTCTACGAACCTGGACCGCTGGAACGTGCCGAAATTGAAAAGGCAATCGGCGGCGATTACCGCACCGTAGTTTTTTGCTGGCCGCGTAGGCACGGCAAAACGCTTGTAGCCGCCCTGATTATCGTTTGGCGGTTCCTGACACGCAAAACCCAGACAATCGGCATCATCGCGAACAGTGAAAAACAAATCGTCGATACTGCCTTTAAAACCGTTTCCTCTATTCTTCGGAAAACGCCTTATACAGCCGGGCTGATCAAATCGGGGGCAATCGTTATTGCCGACACCGGCACGATTCAATACCCGGCACTCGATAACATCATCAAGGGCTATTCGAACAATCCGGCGGCCCTGTATGGCAAAAAGCTGACGATTGCCCAAGTTTCGGAACTGCACGCGGCGGCCAACGACGCCAGTTATCAAGTCATTGCGTCGAGCACGATCGACACCGAAGACGGCTTAGTTTTAATTGATTCGACGGTGGGGCCTCGTTCCTCCCCCCTCTTCGCGCTTTACAGCATCGCCGAACGTGGGGACGACGCAACGCTGTTTTTCAGTCACATTCAATACCGGGACTTGAAAGACGCAATGGACAACGCGCCCCGTTGGATCAAGCCAAGCGCGTTAAAAAGCCGGGCGGCGCAAATGCTGCCGGCCGAATTCGCGCAACAGCATTTAAACCAATGGACAAGCGGCCAGTCGTCTTTATTTCCGCCTGAAGTGCTGGACAAGTGCCGAGACAAATACCGCTTAGACATTCCCAGCATTGTCGGCGGCGCGGCTTATATTGTCGGTGCCGGCCTCGATCGGGCTTACGGGTTCAGCGTCCACGGCGACAACACCGTGACAACGTGCGTAATTAAAACCCTGCAAGGCGAGGACGATCATTATTATGTTTTGGCTTCCGACAAAATCAATTTTTCCAGCGCGGCCGGCATTCGCAAATCATTCACCCGTTACCGGAAGGATTTCAATTTATCACGCGTCGCGATTGAATCTTACAATTCGCAAGATATAGCGGCGTGGTGCGGCGATCAGTCGTTTGAGCATGAAATCATTCACGCCACAGCCGACAAGCAAGCCAACGCCTTTGTTGCCCTCTACAACGCCGCTGCCGAAGGCCGACTACATATTCACCCCACTTTTGAAAAACTGCTTTCGGAAATGGGAACGCTTGAATACCGAATTGTTAATGCTGCGACCGGCAAAGGCGGCCAACAGGCCCCACGTTTCGAAGCCGCGAAAGGTTGCCATGACGACTTCGTTTATTCCTTGGCGTGGGCAGTCTATAGCTTGCGTGAGTTCGAACTGAACCCCTATGAAATCAACGGCATTCATTGCCACGGTTCCGGCCCGGCCGTTCGGCTTTGCTTGCTCAATGATGGCGAAATCGTCCCCCCTTGCGCTGAAACCTGCCGAAGCATGTTGACTGCCCATAATCTGTATAAAAGCTATTTGGCGCGGGGAAGCTTGGCCCCTCTTTCCTTTGATGAATTCATTCAAACCAAGCTGAAAAACATCGGCGCACATACACTACCTCGTTGATATTGTTAAAATTTTTCTTGCAAATTAAACAATGTTCAATTATTATATAGCTGCTATTTTTATAGCTATTAAGACACTATGTTAGATATACTGAGCAACTCAAACAGTGAATTTTTAAAAATCGTCAAATCATCAACGGCGAGGAAGGCGCGCACTGATAAGTGGATGAATTATTACCACGATCAGCAAAGCGAAGAAATGTTGAGACTGATAAAGCAGCGGTGGTCCCGTCCGGAAACATTCCGGGTGTTTCAGGTCAACGCGGTTAAGAAAGTTATCAACAAGCGGGCGAACCTTTACCGGTTAGCCCCTAGGCGGACGTTTACCGGAATTAACCAAGTGTTGGCGGAAGAGTTTTATAAAGCCGCCGGCGTCGATATAGTGTTAAAGCGCCTGAGCCGTTTGACGAAGTTGCTTAAAACGTCCGTTTTGCAAGTGTGTTGGATGAATGACCAGCTTACTTTGTCGGTCATCACACCGAACATTTTAGACGTTGAGTATGATAATCCGCTGTTTCCAAAGCGGTTCGTCATTACCCACAAAGCAGCAAAAGAACAGGATGTTACCTATTCCGATTGGACGGCGGGCACTTATACCCGGCGAGACTATCGCGGCAATCCTATGAAAATGGGGAGCAACCCAAAAGGCGTCAATCCTTACGGTGCGCTCCCCTTTGTTTGTTTATTTGATTCACTGCCGGATGATCAATTTTTTATCCCCGGCGGTGATGATCTTATCGAAGCTCAAGAAGCCATCAACGTGGCTTTGTCGAACCTATGGCGGGCGGTCGAATTACAGGCCCACGGCCAAGCCTGGGCTTCTGGCATCCCGGCCGGCGAAGCGTTGAATGTGGGACCGGAAAGAGCCGTTACCCTGCCCGAAGGTGGGGCGTTCGGCTTTGCCGCACCCAATGCGCCCATTGGCGACATTTTAGAGGCGATCCAATTTGTATTACGGCAAGTGGCCGCCTCGAATGATCTTTCGGCGGACGTGTTCGACCTCGATAGGCGTTCCGAATCCGGCGCGGCGAAGCACGTCGAGCAAATTGACCTTAGAGAAGCCCGGCAAGATGATATTGCCTTGTGGCGTCGCTATGAAACACAACTATTTGAAATCATCAAGCGCGTGGTTAATACCCATCAGCCCGGCACCATTCCCGAAGACGCCCGCGTTACGGTCGATTTTGCAGAGATGCAAGAAAATCTGACCGAAACCGAACGGTTGAACAACGCAAGGGCAAAGCTGGAGATGGGCGTTTGGTCCCCGGTTGATCTTTTGATTTCCGAAAATCCGGACGGCTACCCTACCCGGCAAGATGCGATCCAAGAGCTTTTACGGCGCAAAGACGAATCCACACAAATTACTTTAGTTGATTGATTATGACCCAAGAAACAACACAACAGGAACAAACCAACACCCCGGCCGCTGATTCCGCCGGGGAGATTGAACGGTTAAAAGCCGAATTGGCAGACAGTTACACCGACATGGAACTTGTCGCCAATTTGATGCTTGCCACGATCCCGGACGGCTTGAAAGCCTTGATTCCGGAAGATTTAGGCCCGGCGGCTAAGGTGAAATGGTTCAATAAGGCTAAAGAAACCGGCGTTTTCAGAACAACAGTGCCAGAAACGGACACCCGGAAGCCGGGCATTACCCCGCAACAGGTGAACCCGAGCGAATTACCGCCGATTGCTCGCATGAGCTACGGCTACAGCAAATAAATTTTTTACCAATTTCAAGGAGTAAAATAAATGTTAACCATTGCAGAATGGCAAAAACTTAACCCTACCCCACTGGCAAGCGGCGTAGTTGAAATTTTCGCGCGTGAAAACCCGGTATTGGCAAACCTACCGTTTATCAATATCAAGGGTAACGCTTACGCTTACAATATTGAACAAACGCTGCCCGGTATCGCCTTTCGCGGTTTCAACGAAGGCTACACAGAATCAACCGGTGTTGTAAATCCCGTCACCGAGTCCCTCACCATTATCGGTGGTGATTCGGATTATGACGTCGCTCAAATCAAAATGGGAACCGGCGACAATGATAGCCGGGCGGTTCATGATGCCATGAAAGCCAAAGCCTTAACCTTGAGCTGGCTTTCTACCTTCCTTCATGGCGACACCGGCACAAATCCGAAAGCCTTCGACGGTTTAAACGTTCGATTAACCGGCAATCAAGTTATTACAGCGGGCCCAAATGGTGCGGCTTTATCAATGGACATACTCGATGAGCTGGTAGACGCCATTCAAGGCACCCCAAGCCTGCTTTTGATGAATAAAGCCGCCCGTCGCCAGGTCGTTATGCTGGGTCGTGTAAGCAGCAATATCAGCGTTAGCCGCGATTATTTCGGCCGGGAAGTTGAGACTTATTCGGGCGTTCCAATCGGCATCATTGAAGACGGCGCGGACGGCAACCCTATTTTGCCGAATACCGAAACGCAAGGTTCGAGCAATGCAACAACTTCGATTTATGTCGTCAAGTTCGGCGCCGATGCCCTGCACGGCATTCAAACCGAACCTATGGACGTGCGCGATTTGGGCGAAATCGAGACAAAACCCGCTTACCGCACCCGTATCGAATGGTATAGCGGTTTGGTGCTGAAACACCCCAAATGCGCGGCGCGTTTGAAAGGTGTAATCGTTTAAATTCAAGGAAACAGTAAAGCCAACTGACTAAGGGATTTTTGGTTAAAGGATTAACCGGGCAAGGACGCCCCTTTTTTTTCTTAAAGGACGATTTATGACAATCGAATTAGGGACAAATTCTTTCGTTGGCGAGCTTGAGCTTTACAACCATTTAGAGAACCGGCTAAACGCGGATGCCTACACTTTTTTGGCGGCAACCGTGGAAGCTGGCGCGACATTGCCGGGAGGGGCCGAAGTTATCAACGCTATGCGCGGACTGATACTCGACCAGACTACCGGCAACCCACTTCAAGAGATTACCGACGCATTGACGGCCGGCGGGTTCGGCTTTGATAACCTAGAAGAGATTTACACCACCCTTACGGCCGGTAAAACACAAATTCAAATTCAAAACGCACGGGCGGCTATTCTTGCCACCCGGCTAATTGATCAGTTTGACTTTCTGGGTAGACCGACCGATACCAATCAGCCGCTACAGTGGCCGAGAATCGGTGCAGTCAATCGCAATGGGCAGCCCATCGATTCAAAGGCCATACCGGCCGGGGTCAAGGCTGCTACGTGCGACCTGGTTTATTTTTTGTTGGATCATGACATTACAGACCCGCAACAATACCGCGACCTTTTCAAGCTGAGTTCCGCCCGAGTCGGTGAATCGGACGTCAGTTACCGCCCAACGAAGGAAGGCCCCTTGCCTGATTTCGTCATGAGCCTGTTAAAGCCCTATTTGGCCGAACCTTCGCAATATTCCGCCCGCTTGATCCCATGAACGACTTTGAAAGACTCATTGATGAATATGAGCCAAAACTTGAAAATTCGTTTTTGTCGGCGGTGCGTGATGCGCGCGAAAATTACCCCCCAGATAGTGAGCGATTAAACGGCGTATCCGATCCAAACAATTTGGCCATAAATCCACTTGAAACCCAGTTATCACACGGTTTTAAAGAGGATTTAGGCGCTCTACACGACGAAGCCATCATTTTGCTTTTGTCGGTTTTGGGATTACCAAATTTTCACTATCCCGAATCACTGAAAATCGAATTCATCGATTCCCAGATTAGGGAAATTTCCGCCGAAGTTAAAAAGGCGGTCAGTTTGGCCGGACCGAATCACAAGCGCATCATCGAAAGCATTGGCCTTACCCCAAATCAAGCCAGAAGTTTGTCAGCCTATCGGCAGGCGTTGGAAACCGTAGCCACCAAGCCGATTTACGCAAGTCGGTTTAAGATCAATGGCACGGTGAAACATGAGCATATGAGTGCCTTGCCGCCGGAAGTAATCAGAAACCTTTCGGCCAGTCAGCGCAACGTCATTAGAAAGTCAATCGAGCGCGGGCTTGATCCGGATGCCATAGACAAACTTGTTGCCAAGCAACGCAAAGCCTTGCTTGCCCATCGTGCAAACGCCATTGCCCGAAATTTGGCAAGCAAAGTTGCCCATACTGCCCAACAGTCGGCGGTCAACTTTGCGGCCAATACCGGGTTGATCAACGCCAATGATTACCGTCGTTTTTGGGTAACGGCCCATGATGAACGGGTAAGGCTTGCCCACAACCAAACCGAAGCCATGAACAGCAAAGGCGTTGCGATCAATCAACCCTTTCAAACGCCATTAGGCCCAGTGATGAATCCACCGCTGGAAATCAATTGCCGGTGCCGCGCAATAATCAGGAAGATTAAATCATGAGTGAAAAATTTTACCTAATCGATAAAGAGTTTGCGGACGCCTTTGGTTATGCTAAAGAAAACCCCGAAATTCAACCGGAATTGAATTTGTGGCGGGCAACGCTGATAAGAGCGGTCAAAGATGCGGCCGGGTATGATTTGCACGGTGTGGGAACCGTTGAAACACAAAGGCGCCTTACCCGTGAGGCGCAAGAGTGGTTTTACAAAGGAAATACAGACTTCCGGAAGGTTTGCAGTTTGGTAGGGCTTGATCCTGAAACAGTGCGTGAAACCATCTTGGAGTTTTTAACAAGCCCCAATCAAGAAGCCCGGCAATTTGATCAGTTGATACATGCGGGCAAAAGCGGACCAAAACGCAAAAGGGCGGCGTAATCCAAGACGTGATTTTTTGTAAGCATATGCTTATATCACTCATCAATGAGCGATGGAAAAGTGAACGAATCGGCAAAGGCCCCAAGCTCAGCATAAAGAGAACAGAAAGAGAACGAGAATGGCAAACGATGATTTAAAACTCCCGGAATTGTTGATTGACGGCCAAAAGATCGACGGCCGAACAGCTATAGCCCGGCGCTACCGCGATCAACTGGCGGGCTTAAATTATCAGGTGGGCGGTGAGCCTACAACCGCCGAAGCCATGTTGATGCGGCGGGCGGCAACGCTGGCCGTTCTGTGTGAGCGTGACGAGTTGCGAATTCTCAACGGCGAAGAAATCGACGAAGCTAATTACAGGCAGAATGCTAGCCATTTAAGAGGGGCCCTAATCAACTTGGGCATGATTAAGAAATCCCGCGACATCAAACAATCTGATTACCGGACCTTCGACGCACACACGGCGGCCGTGTTGGAGTCAGATTAACCCTATACGGAAAACCCCTTCGAAATTCCCTCTTCCCTACCCCCAAAAATCAAGGGTTTCAGAGCTTCCCAAATTATATACGGAAAACACTTGTTTTCCGTATATGTTATTGCTATAATTCTAGCTACTAAATCACAGTCGGGAACAGCCATGAAAAAAGCAGCCATATATATCCGCGTTTCGACCGATCAACAAACGACGGAAAACCAACGATTGGAGCTTGAGAAAGTGGCCGCTAAATCCGGATGGGAAATCGTGCAGGTTTTCGAGGATGCCGGCGTATCAGGCGCAAAAGGCCGCGATAAACGCCCTGCACTGGACAAGATGTTGAAAGCCGCCACCCAACGCAAGTTTGACGTAATTATGGCATGGTCCGTTGACCGCCTGGGCCGAAGCCTACAGGACTTGGTGGGCATCATGCACGACCTGCACGGCGTCGGCGTTGATATGTATTTGCACCAACAAGCCATTGACACTACAACGCCATCGGGCAAGGCAATGTTCCAAATGTGTGGCGTCTTCGCCGAGTTTGAGCGTTCGATGATTCAAGAGCGAGTCCATGCTGGCTTGAATCGGGCAAGGCAACAAGGCAAGCAATTAGGCCGACCAAAGACCGAAAGCGCAATCGAACAAGAAATCATCAAACTACGTTCCGAAGGCATGGGCGTTTTGAAGATCGGCAAAACGCTTGGCATTGGAACAAGCGTTGTTCAGCGCGTCGTTAAAGAATGCGCATGATAACCGCGTAACCGCCAAACCAACAAACGAAAGCCGCCATTGTGCGGCTTTTTTTATGCCTGAAATCCCGTTGTTTGCAATGGCTAATACAGCCCTTAACAATACGTAATTGATAATCGTTATCATTTGCATTATTACCTACCCTCCCACCTCTGCAAAAAGCTGGCCGGTCGGACGCGAACCCACCAAAAAATTTAAACGCGCTCCCGGCCCTCTGGAGATCGCCGAACTGACCGGCAAGCGTCACGACCATGTGATGATCGACATCCGGAAGATGCTGAAGGCGCTTGATTTAACAACTCCCCAGTTCGCGGGAGTTGTTCCCTACACCGTCAACAACGGCGCAACCAAGACAAGAGGCATCTTCAGCCTGCCCAAAGAACTCACGCTCACGCTGGTCACCGGTTACAGCATTCCCCCGACCCATCATTCCAAAGCTAACATATTGACTTAGCAAACGGTTTTTATTAATATGGATATATTAACAATCATTTGAAAATAAAGGGGTATTTATGGGTAAGGTTAGAACGCAATTGGATGAAATCCGCGGTGCTCAACTGGAAGCGATTGCCGCGCATCATGGTTTTGATTCGGTTGCCACCTATCTTGATAATCATATTGCCGCCGAATGGCGCCGGCTGCACCCGGAGACATTCCCGGAGCTGCCCGGTTTCGAAATTAACGGTTCACTGAATGAGCGCGGCGAGCCAATCGTAACTTTTGCCTTTAACGGCGCTGTTCCGGTCGTGTTGGACGCCATCCATGCGGATTATCTAGCCAATGGCATTGATTGGGTGCTTGACGATCAGCAAAAGTCTTTTTTCATCGTCTGCATGATTGACGATTCGATTCTGTGCTTTGACAAGCGCGGAAACGGTTTCCGCTTGATGATCAAATGGAGTAGCGGAGAGTGGAAACGTGGCCTTTCGCGTTCAATCGCGGAAGACTTGCGTAATATTTTTAGAAAGGAGGCACATAAAGCGGTCAATTTATCTAAATCGATCGCTTAATTTTGAGCATAAAAAAGCCCGGGCGCTGCAAACTTCCGGGCTATGAATAATATGAACGTGTAACGGAGCTATTATAATGAATTTAAAGGATAATTTCAATTTTCAATCATCTTGTGATTTCTTCCCACAAGAGGAATTGAAACGAATTCCCCGGCATATCCATGAAAAAATGGAGGAAGAACGACGCCAGAGTGAAGCGGCTGAAATCGATGCCATTTTTGCCGAGCTGCATGATAACGACAATGACTGGTCTACACCCTTCAAGCATTTGGTCATATCGCAAGTCGAACAAGAGGAAATCGACGCTATTTTTGCAGAACTTGACGACTGGGAAGTTGCCCCGGCCCCGGTATTACCCGAGCCTTCGACCGAGACCAAATCAAACGGTTTCCGAGAATATGCAGAAAGTGGCGACTTGGACGCGTTTCTCGACGGCTTCATTGTCGATTCGCAACCACGAGAAGTGTTGATTGAACGCCTTCAAGAGCTATTTAGTAAATCTGCATTATCCGTTGATGAAGTGGCGCTTGCTCGGAAAATCTCTATAAAATTATCCAAACTCGGCGTTCCACCTATAGAACGTGGTCTTGCCAGATGCAAGTTAAGCGATGGTGTCTGCGAAAAAGACGAAAGCGCGGCGCTTATGATGAATCACTTGCAAACTTTTGACATACAATGGGGGCACACCTGCCATCCCGGCCACAAAACCCATGAGAAAGCATTTGATGGCAAATTTGCCAATATTTTTGCATCCGAGGATTTAGATTGGGACCATGCAATGGAGATTGCCACCTTAAAGCTTAAGCCCGCTACAAAAGCAAAATACCTAAACCTTCCGGCATCGTGTCTGCTCGGTATGCTTATGTTGCGTGGCAAAGAAATTCACGAGCGACAAAAAACGATCAGGCGTCAAAAACAAAAAGAGGCTTTTGTTGATTATGAACGCTCATTGCAGCTTGAAGCAATGTCTCTCGATATTGAAGCTCAACTTATTCAATACGGGGAAAGATGCCACCAAGCTAAATCAAGGCTTAACATCGGCGTTTATGTCAATGTTTGGAAAGCAGTAGAGTTAAGCAAAGGCAATAAAAATTATTTGGCTAGCGCCAAGATTCATTACGAAAAATTGACCGGCGAATCAATCAGCAAATCACTAATGCAGAAGCGCGTCAGGGTTTTGGAAAATGCACTCAAAAAAACAACCGTATACCCTTAAAACGGCAAATCGTATACCCTTAGACGGCAAATCGTATACCCTGATCGTATACCCTTAGAAGCATTGTATTTACTGGGTTTCAGGCGATTTTTAGCCATTTTTTTACCCCACAAATATAGAAAATTTATAGAAGTTAATAAAATAAAAAGAACGAAGAGCAAAAACGGTTCGGCTTCGCCTCACCTACGTTTTTGCTCTTCGGTGGGTTTAAAAATTTCCGGAAGTTTGGAGAAGAACTACCGGGATGCGAAGACGCAGTCCTACAATTCTGGAAGACTGCGGAATATGGCCGGCTCGCTTCGCTCACCTTCACTGAAACTGCCGGGATACAAAGAAAGCCGTTTAAGAAAATTAGGGAGCGTGCCGGTGTAGCGAAGCGTTCGGCCTCCGGCCTCACTGTCGGCGGAAAGGCATTTGTTCCGCCCGCGTCACATCATTATAGACGTTTGTTTATTTTGGGTGCATTATAAGCCGTCTTTAGCCGCGTTTTTGCCGATCCGCCACCTTACCATTGCTTTTGAGTTTTCACCTGAAATTAGCGCCATGGAGGCACCAAAACGATGCTTAAAATAACGATGTGGGGGAGAATGGGTGTCTACTCATTCGTGGGAGAAAAAATTAACAATAGAACTAAGCGGCCTCGACCGAAGACCGCTTAGCAAATTAATTACAAAAAATTAAAATATCCCCTTTGGTTGTGTCTCGATAGCTTTAATTAATCCCTTAAAAGCCTCTTCGGGTGTCTTGCCATGGTGAACCATGCTATTAGATTGATCCATCTTGGCTTCAAATGCCCATCCATTTGCTGTAGGTGGAATAATTGGCTTAACGACAACTATATAATTGCAAGTTTTGCCATTTTTCGTAAGTTCGCACTCATAAGTAACTTTATTGATTTCTGATTTCATTTTCGATCCTATTCAAAATTTGATACCCCGAAGTTTTGAGGGGCGCGAACTATACCCCGAAGTTTTGAGAACGTCAAAGCGCGTTTTAGCGAATATTCAAAAACGCGTGATCATCCCCACCCCATTGCATAATTACTATATCTCCAAAATCCGGATGTTCTCCGGTATGAATAACAACTTCGGGCCGGGTTAACGTTTCGACGGCGTCCAATTTAAAATACAGATCGGCAAATTCATCCATAGATATTTTTTTCATGTTGTTATCTCATGTTTTTGTTAAAAGAAGCTGCATATTACACGGCAACGCCTAAAAACTCAATATAATTTATTTTTAAATCAATGACTTATTATAATTCACCGGTGACTTACTATTTCATACTGGCTTGTAAAAATCGATACCAAAATCAAAGCACTCGATAATTTGTTTTAGCTCTAAAATATTGTCGGTTTTTCCTTTACTCCAATATCCGGCCGTAATTTTTGAGATTTTGCCGAAGCCATCAACCGATTCAACTTCATGGCCGGTAATCTGAAAAACCCCTGAAATTTTATTAGTTATCGCATAAGTGATGAATCCGTGCCGGAAAGCGTGAAAGCCGCTCAATCGTGCGCCCGGCGTTTCGTCTTTCAAGCCAATGCTGCCGATGTAGTTGGTAAACCATATCTTTGCATCGATCGAAGCTTTGCCGTATCGGGGCTTCCATTGCGGGAAAATTTGCTTGTGACCGCCGGCCTTGATGCGCTCAACGTAATTCAAAAAGCCTAATTCGATCAATCTGCTATGGACGGGAACAACCCTACGTGATGATTCGGTTTTAATACTCTTCTCGACGCCCTCGGCAGCCTCCCCCTCATCAGTGAAAGCGAAAAACCAAATACCCGTTTTTTCATCCTGCACGATGTCGGTTTGCGGGTTGAGCTGGCACACTTCGTTAATTCTTGCGCCAGTATGCAAACCAATCAGCGGCAACCAATAAAAATGCGCGGATTCAGGATCGGCGGAAAAGAGCTTCATCTTTGCATGACCGAACAATTTTTGAAGTTCTTTCTTTGTCGCGGCGCGTTGCTTGTTGATGCCCCTGGAGCGTTCGCCACGATATACGGCCCCCTGAACGCTCAGAGTGGGAAATCCCTGGTCTTGGTAGTGAATGGCCGCCCAATTCAAAAAAATGCTTATCAATGCCCGGTAAGTGGATTTAAACGTTCCCGCTGAAATAGACTCCCCTGTATTGGCTGCGATGATTTCGCGCAACGTCATCCCTTCATATTTTTTAGAGTTCCCCGCGTGTGGCGGTAGCCGCTGCACTTCGTCAAAAAAGGCGTTGATATGCGCCTGCAAAATGCCATTAACCGGCCGATCATCCATAAGCTCAAGAAAGATAGGCATTGTGGTATTCAGTTTTGCCAAAGTAACCTTGTTGTTTTGGTCGTAACGATTCAGGAAGTCCGCAATGACGGCCGACAACAGCGGGGCGGACGATTTGACTTGAACAGGTATAACAGCAGGCGGCGCTACAGATGGGACGCTTTTGGGTTCAGGCTGAAGTAAATGGCTGACTTGCTGCACCTTACCGGTCTTCAGATCGTGCAAAGCGGCTTTGTAATGCGCGGCCAGCTTTAGCGCTTGATGAGTGGCATCATGCCGGTTTTCGGTTTTAAGACTTCGGATGATTTCGCGGGCGTTGACCGATTCGCGAAACTCGACGGGAACAACGAGGCGAAAATAAAAGACGTTTTTTCGCCTTACCAAGTAGGGGATTTTAGCCATGACAACAGCCCTTTTTGTAGCAGGTTTTTGTAGCAAAAACCGTTTTTACTTTAAGGTTATGTTGTCTTTTGTCTTATTTGTCAATAAGTTATATTCTGGCGGAGAGGGAGGGATTTGAACCCTCGATACGGTAAACCGTATACCAGATTTCGAGTCTGGCGCATTCAGCCGCTCTGCCACCTCTCCTATATTATATAAAACTATTTTAGCACAGATATCGAGTCGATAGAGCGAGCATTCTTCCGGCTTGAGAAAAGTAAATATCCCACGGCAAAGCCGGGGGCTTTCCGTGAATTGGATCATCAGCGTAAACGGCTGAGTACCGCATTAACTCAACCTTCTGACGTGCACCTACTTCTTTTACCGGACGGCGCCAAAAAAAAATCGGGTAGCAAATTTATTGTCCGACAGGCTCCCAGAAATAAATGACTCAGCTGTTCAATCGGATATTAACAGTTTTTAGAGGATGTGCGAACTCGGATTGAAAACAATGGGTTGGATTAAAGCTACATTTCCCGCCACCCCCCGCCCAGCGCCTTGTACAACAACACCGACGCGGTCAACACATCCGTATGCGCCTGTATCTCGGTATCCTGCGCGTTTAACAAACTGCGCTGCACATTCAACAAGGTTTGATAATCGGTCGCCCCGGCTAGATAGCGCTCCCGGCCCAGTTCATAAGCTTGTCTTGCGCTGTCGACCGACAGCAATAAATCCTCGCGCCGGCGCGCGGCCTGGCGGCCGAGCGCGAGCGCATCTTCGACCTCGCGGTAGGCGGTCAACAGCATTTGCCGGTAAATCTCGACCAGTTCGTTGCGCCGGGCCTTCGTGCGTTCGAGTTCGCCTTCGAGGCGGCCGCCCTGGAAGATCGGCTGGGTCAGGGATGACGCCAGCGCGACCCCGATGCCGGCGGGTTGCGACATCATCGCGGCGGTGAAGATGTTGTCCGCGTTGAGTTCAAGTTTCGGAAAGAAGGCCGCGCGCGCGACGCCGATGTCCGCATGCGCGGCGATCAGTTGGGCCTCGGCGCTCTGAATGTCGGGTCGATGTTCGAACAAGGCGGCCGGCTTGGCGGGATCGGCGCCGGGAATTTGGATGCCTTGCAGGCTTTGGCCGCGCGGCTCAAACTGTTGCGGCGGGCGGCCGAGCAGCACTGCGAGCGCGTTTTCGGCTTGCGCGATGTCCTGATCGAGCCGGGCCACAGCGGCCGCTGCGTTCGCGCGCTCGGTCTGCTGCTGCGCGACATCGAGCGCGGTCGCTCCGCCGGCCTCGAAACGCGATGCGATGATGTCCAGCACGTCGCTGATGTTCTTCAGGTTATCCAGCGCGATGCGTCTGCGATCGCGTAACCCGAGCAGCGTAAAATAGGATTGCGCGACATCGCCCATCACGGTCAGGCGCAAGGCATCGTACGAAAAGCGGGAACTGTCGAGTTGCGCGCGGGCGCTGTCGCGTCCTGCCCGCAGCCTGCCCCACAAATCGACCTCATAGGACAGGCTCCACTGGCCTTCCAGAGTGTTCAGACCTGGACCGGAACGGGTGCTGTCGGTGTAAATATGGCGACCAATGGCGCTGACCGCCGGCAGCAGCGGCGCGCCGGCGATTTTCGCGAGCGCCCGGAATTGGTCGATGCGCTGGATCGCCGCGGTCAAGTCGCGGTTATTGACCAACGCCTCATTCATCAGACGATCGAGCTCGGCGCTGCCGAACAGTTTCCACCAATCCGGTGAAATCGTTGCCCCGCGAGTCGGTTTCGGCGTTCGATTCTTCCAGGCTTCGGGCGCCTCATCGGCCGGACGCTTGTAATCGGGCACCAGCGAGCAGCCGGCAAGCAGCAGCAAAACGCCAAAAATGCCTTGTTTGATCCGCATCATTCCGCCGCCAAGGCCACGACCGGGTCGAGCAGCGCCGCCTTGCGCGCCGGCAAAAATCCGAATAGCACGCCGGTGCCGAAGGCGCATGAAAACGCCAAGATTGCCGGCAGCGGCGAAAAAATCACGCGCATTTCGAACATCGAAATCGTCTTGCCGGTGCCGTAACCGAGCAACACGCCCAGGATGCCGCCCAAGGTGCAGACCACCGCCGCCTCGGTGTTGAATTGCAGTAAAATGTCGCGGCGGCGCGCACCGACCGCCATCCGGATGCCGATTTCGCGGGTGCGTTCGGTCACGCTGACCAACATGATGTTCATCACGCCGATGCCGCCGACCAGCAGCGAAATCGCCGCGACCGTGCCGAGCAAGGTGGTCAGGGTATTCTGCGTCGCGGTCGCGGTTTGCAGGATCGACGCCATGTTGCGTATCCTAAAATCCTCGGTCTGATGCCGCGACAGCAAGAGATCGTTAATCGCATCCTGGGTGTCTTCGATCGCCGACACATCGCTGACGCGCACGGTGACGCCGTTCAGGTAATTTTGCCCGAACAGGCGGATCAGGCCGGTACTGATCGGCACGAACACCGTGTCGTCCTGATCGCCGCCGAAGCCGGACGCCCCTTTCGGCGACATGATGCCGATCACTTCGAATGGGATATTTCCGATCAGAATGTAGCGACCGAGTGGATCGAGTCCCTCGGGAAACAGAATCTGCGCGACGGTCTGGCCGAGCACGACGACCGGCGCATAGCGGCGGATATCGCGTTCGGTAAAAAAATCGCCTTCCGCGACCGGCCAATCGCGGACTCTGGACAGCGCCGCGCCAACGCCCTGGATGCTGGTCGCATAATCGATATTGCCGAAACGGACCGTTTGCCGGCTGCTGCGTTCGGCGAGCGCGACCTCGACATTCGGCAATTCCTGGATCGCGTCCGCATCGTCGGGCGTCAAGGTAATCACGTCGCTGGCGCCGCGTAGGCCCGGCGCGCCGGGACGGATCGACAACAGATTGGTGCCCATCGAGCGGATCTGATCGAGCACGTCCTGCTGGCTGCCTTCTCCGACCGCCAGCATCGTGACCACCGCCGCGACGCCGATGATGATGCCGAGCAGGGTCAGGGCGGTGCGGAACAGATTGACCCGCAGCGCGCGGAGGGCGGTCTTGACCGCCTCGCCGATGTCAGCGAGGATGCCGGCCTTGCCGCCGGTGTCGATCTTCACTTCCGGGTGCGTCGTATCGCCGCCTCCGGGAGCGGAATCGGCGCTGATTTTGCCGTCGCTGATATTGATGATACGGTCGGCATGCGCGGCGACGCCCGCATCGTGCGTGATCAACAGAATCGTGCGTCCCGACTTATGCAGTGCGCCGAGCAAGGCCATCACTTCCTCGCCGCTGCGGCTGTCCAGCGCGCCGGTCGGCTCGTCCGCGAGCAGCACCGGCGGATTGTTCATCAAAGCCCTGGCGATCGCGACCCGCTGCTGCTGGCCTCCGGACAGCTGCGAAGGACGGTGGTCGCAGCGGTCGCCAAGGCCCAGATCGGCCAGCAGCTTCCGCGCCCTGTCCATCCGGTCCGTCTTGTGTTCGCCCGCGTAAAGCGCCGGAATTTCGACATTTTCTTCCGCGCTGGCCGAGCCGAGCAGATTGTAACGCTGAAACACGAAGCCGAAGGTAGCCCGGCGCAACGCGGCCAGTTCATCGGGATCGAACAGGGAGACATCCCGGCCCGCGACCCGGTAGCTACCCGACGTCGGCCGATCGAGGCAGCCCAAGAGGTTCATCAATGTCGATTTTCCGGAACCCGATTGGCCGATAATCGCGACGAACTCGCCGGCCCAAATCTTCAGCGACACCTCGTCCAGCGCCCGAATCATATTGTCGCCGCTCTTGAAAGTCCGGCAGATATGTTCGAG
Organism: Methylomicrobium sp. Wu6; assembly: GCF_035916875.1. Classification (NCBI taxonomy): domain Bacteria; kingdom Pseudomonadati; phylum Pseudomonadota; class Gammaproteobacteria; order Methylococcales; family Methylococcaceae; genus Methylomicrobium; species Methylomicrobium sp. Wu6. Next base: position 18,072 of record NZ_JAXUHN010000050.1, on the reverse strand, counting down.
GTTCAGCAACGGCTCGGCTGTTGCAGGACTTGCGCTCATAGACGCGGCATGCTCGGCGGCCGGTAGGAGTCCCTGCCCCCGTTCTTCTTGGCGGAAGCCAAGATCAGCTTGACCCGGTCGCCAACCGACAAACCGTCGCGGATCTCGGCGAAGCGGCGGCTTTGCAGGCCGACATGAATCAACTTTTCCTGCACCTGGTTGTCGGCAGCGATCACCTTGACCTGATAAGCCCTGCCCTGTTGATTGTCCTGATCGTGCAGGCGCTTGCCAAGCGCATTGACCGGGATCACCGGCACGTGTTTAGCCTCGCCGAGGACGAAGAAAACCTGCGCGCTCATGCCGCTCATCAATTGCCCGTCCGCATTGTCCACATCGATCAGCACATTGTATAGAACCACATTGTTCACGACTTCCGGCGTCGGCAGTATCTGACGCACGATGCCCTGCCAGCGGCGCTGCTCCGAGCCGAGCGTCGTAAAATAGACCGGCATTCCGGTCTTGATGCGCATGATGTCGGCTTCGGCGGTCTGCGAACGCACGGTCATTTTATCGAGCTTGGCCAGTTGCATGATGTTCGGAGTCTGCTGATTCGCGTTCAGGGTTTGACCGGCGCGGGCGGTTTGCTGCACGACGGTTCCATCCATCGGCGCGAAAATCTTCGTGTAGCCCAGATTGGTACGGTCGCCGGAAAGCGTCGATTCAACTTGCTGTATTTGCGCCCGGATCGAATCGGCGAGCGCCATGGCGGCCTTGTAATTCGATTCACTGTTTTGCAGCGCTTCCTGGCTGACCGCCTTGGTCCGATACAATTGCCGGTTTCGCGCATATAGGCGGTTCGCAAACAAAATCAGCGCTTCTTGTTGGACCAATTGCGCTTTTAAATTATTGATGCTGGCCTCATCGGCCTGCACCCGGGCCGCATAGATGCGCGGGTCGATTTGGGCCAGTTGTTGGCCGGTTTTGACGACATCGCCGATCTCGACAAACAGTTTCTGCAATTGGCCGGTGACCTGGGCGCCGATATCGACATACTCCTTCGGCTCGAGCTTGCCTTGCGCGGTCACGTTTTCCTCGATGTCGTCGTAGGCGATCTCGACGGTTGAATCGGCCAAGGACGCCTGCTTCGACTCTGTCTCTCTTTGCCAATAAAACCGAAGCGCCGCACCGGCCGCGAACAGCAGGACGAGCAGACCCACTAGCCAATACACGCGATGGCGAGAAAAAAATGGTTTTGCCTGCATCAAATCGATTTAGAAGAAAATAAGAATCATTCGCATATTTTTAAGGCGCATTGTAACATGTCTGCGATTGTCTCAAGCTGCCTTTGCATCGAAAATATGTTGACTTCAAAGAGACGCGGGACGGCATCGACCGGGCTGCCGCATTAGGACTGTCCAAGAAAAAATTATAGCTTATCGTTCCCACGCGCCTGCGTGGGAACGATACCATTTAGCCTTAGATCACACCGCAGGCAATCCGCGCCTTGCCGCCGCCGAGCGGTTCGGGTTCGTCGGAATAATTGTCTCCGCCGGCATGGATGATCAGCGCCCGGCCTTTGACATCCTCGAGTTTCAAGCGCGGCGCCAGCACGCCCTGGGTGGCTTTACCCTCTGCATCCACGATCAATTTCGGCAGATCGCCCAAATGCCCGTGTCCTGCCGGACCTTCGTGCTTTTTGGTGGCTTTCGGATCGTAATGTCCGCCGGCCGCCAATGCCGGCGTCATCTTGCCGTCCTTTTCCTTTGCATCGCAGCTCGGGTTCTCATGTACATGAAACCCGTGCGCCCCGGCGGGCAGGCCATCGAGAGACGGAGTAAACAACAACCCTTTTGGGGTTTCGCTGATTTTGACGCTGCCGATTGCTTTTACCACACCCTGGTCGCTGACCGTATTGATCGGGACTACGACATCAGCCGCTACGGCACAGCCGACCGATGATGCGAATACCGCAATTGCATAGGAAAATTTCATTTGATGCTCCCGTTGACGAATTTAATGGAAAAAACTGAATCCATAGTAAAACCAGCCGCCAGGTAAATCAACACTAAAAACATCGGTTATTTTCCACCATCGGATTTGCCCTCAGCGGTTTTTATCGCCTTCATATCGTAAACCTTAATTCAGCTAGTTTACAAAAACTATTGATATATAATAAAGAATATAAATGGTCTGCATCTTGCTTGGTCCCATTCGAATAGAGCGCGACGGCCCGCATCAGGAGTCGTCGCATCATTTTAAAAGATAGTTTTGATGATTGGATAAGACAAACACTATGAAAAAAAAAGTAATGAATCACCTCGGATCGACGGCAATCATTTTAAGTTCTGTCAGTCTTGCATCGACCGCAAACGCGGCCGATGATTTATTGCAGGATGCCGGCAGCTGGCTGCAAGTCGTCGGCGAAGGCAGCCTGAAGGTGATCGACCCGAGCCTCGAAAAAGGACGCATCTGGCTGGAAGGCCAATCCCGTTTCGACGACAACTGGAATCATTGGTATCAGGGCATGGTGCGGGCAGCCGCAGGCTATTCGTTGAGTGACCGCGCGACGATCTGGGCGGGTTATACCTGGCTGCCTACCCAAAACGTCGGCAAGGAATATGTCTCGCAGCAGGATGTATGGCCCGCTTTCCGTTATGTGTTGCCGACCGACTTCGGCACCTTCATGTTCCGGACGATGGTCGAAAGCAATTTCCTAAAAGGCGACGAGGTGCGCGTTCGCCCGCGCCAGATGATCCGCTTCATGCATCCGCTGGATATTGAACCTCGCTTAAGTCTAATTGCCTGGGATGAATTTTTCATCCGCGCAAACTCGACACAGTACGGCGGCAAATCAGGTTTCGATCAGAACCGGGCGTTTGCAGGCCTCGGCTGGACTTTCAATAAAAACTTCCGAGGCGAAGCGGGTTACCTGAATCAGTATCTGGATGACGCGACCCACACCAATAACACCATGCATCATTTGATCATGGGATCGTTGTATATCAACTTCTGAAATGCCGCTTACGCCGCTTCGTTCGCATCCACGACGCAAAACGCAGTCATGTTCACGATCCGCCGCACCGTCGCGGCCGGCGTCAGGATATGCACGGGCCGAGCGCAGCCAAGCAGCACCGGTCCGATCGCGATGCCGTTGCCGGATGCGGTCTTGAGCAGGTTATAGGCGATATTGGCCGCATCGATGTTCGGCATCACCAGCAGATTCGCGCTGCCCTTCAGCTTCGTCTCCGGCATCATTTTTTTCAGCATGTCGTAATCAAGCGCTGTATCGCCATGGATTTCGCCTTCGATCTCCAGGTCCGGCGCCTGTTTCTGAATGATCGCAAAGGCGGCGCGCATTTTTTGCGCCGATGCGCTGTTGCTGGTGCCGAAATTCGAATGTGACAGCAAGGCGACGCGCGGCGCCAATCCGAAACGTCGCATTTGTTCGACTGCCAGCAGGGTAATTTCAGCCAGTTGCTCTGCGTCGGGATCATGATTGATATGGGTATCGACCAGCACGATCTGGCGATCGGGCAGGATCAGACCATTCATTGCCGCATACACATTCGCGCCGCTGCGCTTGCCAAGCACCTGGTCGATATAGTGCAGGTGCGACGCCGTCGTGCCGAACAGACCACAAATCATCCCGTCGGCGTAGCCCTTATGCACCAGCATCGCCGCGATCAGGGTATGACGGCGGCGCATTTCGAGTTTCGCGTATTGTTCGCTGACGCCCTTGCGCACGGTCATCTCCAGATAAGTCTTCCAGAAATCGCGGTAACGCTCGTCTTGCTCGGGATTCACGACCGTAAAATCGATACCGGGCTTGATGCGCAAACCCAACTTTTCGATCCTGTGCTGCAAGACGGCCGGGCGTCCCACCAGCGTCGGAAAGGCGATGTTTTCATCGACCAGCATCTGCACCGCGCGCAGCACGCGCTCTTCCTCCCCTTCGGCGAACACGATGCGTTTCTTTTCGGCCGGCGCTTGCTTGGCGATACGGAACACCGGCTTCATGAAGGTGCCGCTGTGATAGACGAACTGCTGCAGGCGCTCGACATAGGCCGGCAGGTCCTGAATCGGCCTCGTCGCGACGCCGGAATCCGCGGCGGCCTTCGCGATCGCGGGCGCGAGCGTGGTCATCAGACGCGGATCGAAAGGCTTCGGAATCAAATAGTCCGGTCCAAACGTCAGTTCGTCGATCCCGTAAATGCTCGCGACGATTTCGGATTGTTCCGCCTCGGCCAATTCGGCGATCGCCCTGACCGCGGCGATTTCCATCGCGCGGGTGATCGTGGTCGCGCCCGAATCCAGCGCTCCACGAAAAATATAAGGGAAACACAAGGCATTGTTGACCTGATTCGGATAGTCGGAACGGCCGGTCGCGATGATCGCATCGTCACGCACCGCTTTCACCTCTTCCGGCAGAATTTCCGGTGTCGGATTCGCCAACGCCAAGACCAGAGGCCGCGCCGCCATCGTTTTGACCATCTCGGGTTTCAACACGCCGCCGGCCGACAGACCGAGAAAAATGTCCGCATCCGGTATCACATCGCCTAAGGTGCGCGCATCGGTCTCGCGGGCGAAGCGGGCCTTGTTCGGGTCCATCGCCTCCGCGCGGCCTTTGTGCACGACGCCGTGATGATCGGTCACAATGATGTTTTCGATCGGAAAACCGAGATCAATCAGCAAATCCAGGCAGGCCAGCGCGGCCGCCCCGGCGCCCGAAACGACCAGTTTGCAGCGATCGAGCGCCTTGCCGACGATCTTCAAGCCGTTCAGTATCGCAGCGCCGACAATGATCGCGGTGCCATGCTGATCGTCATGAAACACCGGAATTTTCATGCGATCGCGCAGTTTACGCTCAATGTAAAAGCACTCGGGTGCCTTGATGTCTTCCAAATTGATGCCGCCGAAAGTCGGCTCGAGCGCCGCGATGATGTCGCAAAGCTTGTCAGGGTCCTGTTCGTCGATCTCGATATCGAACACGTCGATGCCGGCGAATTTCTTGAACAACACGCCCTTGCCTTCCATCACCGGCTTGGCCGCCAACGGGCCGATATTGCCCAACCCCAGCACTGCGGTACCGTTGCTGATTACCGCGACCAGATTTCCGCGCGCGGTATATTTGAAGACATTGGTCGGATCGGCCGCGATTTCCTCGCAAGCCGCCGCTACGCCAGGTGAATAAGCCAGCGAAAGATCGCGCTGGTTGGTCAAAGGCTTGGTCGGCGTCACGCTGATCTTGCCGGGCGCCGGAAATTCGTGATATTCGAGCGCAGCCTCGCGCAGTTGTTGGCGAAGTTCGTCTTTTGCGTGGTCTGCTGAAGTCATAAGCGCCGCCATCCCTTTCTTGAGTCCCGGATCTGCTCTGATTTTAACAGAGTTGAGCTGCAATATCAGTCTAAAGAGCGAAAAATCAACGGCTTTGCATGGGGATCGAATTACCGGCGTCTGCATAGTAAAAAATATGCAGCCGAATCATGTCTTATTCCCCGCCAATAAGATTTCCCGAACCGCCTGATATTCCCGCAAGCGCGCAAAATCCTTCTCCGTGGGTTCGGGAATGCGCGATAAATCCATATTGTCGGTTACATCCGCCAGCTTGACGACCCGCGCAATCGGATTTTGCGCCGCGCGCTGCGCCGCCTGGATGCGCGATTCTCCAAGCTCCTTGGTCAGCGCACGCACGGCCTCGATCACTTCCGGTGTAAAACCTTCATCGGCAAGATCTTCGAGCGACAATTCGGTATCCTCGACCACGTCGTGCAGAATCGCTGCCAGGCGTTCATGCAAAGACTGAACCGAAAGCATCACCCGAATCGGATGCAAAATATACGGTTGGCCGGCTTTATCGACCTGACTCGCATGCGCTTTTGCGGCAATTTGAATCGCGCGTTCCAAAGTAGACATGATTTTCTGAGACCTTTTGCCAGTCCAAACGGTACGCGATACGTACCCTAAAAATTCGGCAATAAAAAAGGCTTAACGGAATTCCCGCTAAGCCTTCGAAACGAACATTGTATGGACGATCAGGCTGCCAACACCGCTGTCCGCAATTTTTTCATCGCATTCTGTTCAAGCTGGCGGATTCTTTCGGCGGATACATTGTAACGCTCGGCCAGTTCGTGCAGGGTCGCTTTTTTCTCGCTCAACCAGCGGCTGGCCAGAATGTCCTGGCTGCGTTCATCGAGCTCGGACAAGGCTTCCGTCAACAAACCCTGCTCATGACCGGACCATTCCGCATTTTCAAGCAAGATAGACGGATCGGCGCCGTGTTGTTGCAGATAGTGGGTCGGCGCGACATAGGTCTGTTCCTCATCATCATCGGCCGGCACATCGAAAGAGACATCGCGGCTACTCAGGCGTTGTTCCATTTCATAGACCGTGCTGACCTCGACATCAAGGTCTTCCGCGATTGCCTTGGCTTCGTCGTTCGACAACCAGCCGATATCCTGTTTGGATTTACGCAGATTGAAGAACAGTTTGCGCTGCGCCTTGGTGGTCGCTACCTTGACGATACCCCAATTTTTGATCACATATTCGTGAATCTCCGCCTTGATCCAGTGCACCGCAAATGAAACCAGACGCACGCCGATGTCAGGATCGAAGCGTTTGACCGCTTTCATCAGACCGATGTTGCCTTCCTGGATGATGTCCGGCATCGACAGACCATAACCGCTGTAGCCTCTCGCGACATGCACGACGAAACGCAGATTGGTCATGACCAGTTGCCGTGCGGCTTCCAGGTCGCCGTGATCCCTAAACCTTATTGCCAATTCACGCTCCTGCTCGGATGTCAATCTGGGCATTTGCCGGACCAAATTCAAATAGGCATCGAAGGTTCCGGCCGATAAATTAACGGGTAAGGTTAATGCATGACTCATGATGTAATGTACCTCGGGTAGTCAACTTGGATTAATTCTAGCACTCTGAACATAGGAGTGCTAATAATTTTATAAGTTCAATCTTACTCGGGGCGCAATTGCCGAAGTTGATATGCCAGCACCGCCCAGGAACCCGCCACGCCGAGGCTCGACGATAGCAGAATCAGGTAAATCGATTCGCCGTATTCGAGAAACCGCAGATGAAAGCTGCCTTCGTAAAGCAGCGACAAATTTTCGACCGAACGCCATAAGAGCAGCATGATCAAGGTTACGATGAACCACGCCAGGACACCGGACAAAAAGCCGATCCAGAAGCCGCCATATAAAAATGGCCGCTGAATGAAGCGGTTGGTTGCGCCGACCAGTTTCGCGATCACGACTTCCTCGCGCCGGTTATGCAGTTCGAGCCGTATTGTGTTGCCGGTGATGAACAACACGCCGAGGCCGAGCAGGATGCTGATGCTCTGTGTCGCCTGTTCCGCGAGCCTGAGGATCGATTGCATCCGTTCGAGCCATTGCATGTCCATCTGGGCTTCATCGACTTCGGGATATTGCTGCAAGGCCTGCTGGAGTTTCTGCAACGCCACGGTGTTCGTTTGCGTCGGCGAGGGCAAGACTTCGAGCACGACCGGCAGTGGATTGCCCTCGAGCGCATCGAGCGCCGCATCCAGACCGCTGTTAGCCTTAAATTCGGCAAGCGCTTGGGCTTTGCTGATCAATTTGATCTCGGCGACCTCGGTGTTTTTATTGATTGTTTCGACCAGCTTTTTGGCCTCGGCTTCGCTGACAGTGTCTTTTAGAAACAGCGAGATTTGATTGCTCGACTCGATCGTGCCGGTCAATTGCTCAATATTCGCAACCAGAAGGTAAAAACAGGCGGCCAATGCGATGGAAATCGCGAGTACGCCGATCGTCAAGAGGGTCGTGAACGGTTTATCGACCAGCCGGCCCAGACTCGAGAAAAATGCATGCGCATGCAGATCGCGATAAGCATGCAGTTTGTCGATAAAATCACCGCCGGCGATCTTGTTCTGCGGGACTTCCGGGCGGGTTTCCGGTTTAACGGCGCGCTTGCGTTTCATCATTTATCCTGCAATCAGCCGGCCATGGTCGAGCGTCAGCACGCGCCGGTCCATTTTGTTGATCAGCGCAATGTCATGAGAAGCAATCAATACGGTGGCTCCTAGCTGTTGAAATTGGGTAAACAAGGTCATAATTTCGGCGGCCAGTCCGGGATCCAGATTACCGGTCGGTTCGTCGGCCAAAATCATTGGCGGTTTGTTGACCACCGCACGGGCGATGCCGACGCGCTGCTGTTCGCCGCCGGACAGCGTCAAAGGATATTTTTTTTCCTTGCCCGAGAGTCCGACCTTATCCAGCGCCGCCCTGACCTTTCGGGAAATTTCATGATGCCCGTAGCCGGCAACCGCGAGCGGCAAGGCCACATTGTCGAAAACGGTGCGATCCTCCAGCAGTTTGAAATCCTGAAAGATCAAGCCCATTTTCCGGCGCAGGAAAGGAATCTGATGATCCTTTGCATGACTAACATCGTGCCCGTCGAAATAAATCTGGCCGCGGCTCGCGCGTTCGATCAATGCGATCAGTTTGAACAGCGTGCTCTTCCCGGCTCCGGAATGCCCGGTCAGAAAAGCCATTTCGCCACGCTGCAGATGGAAGCTGATGTTCACCAACACATCGCCTGCATCGGCATAGCGTTTGCAGACGTTATCGAACTTTAACATGGCAGCCCGTCAGTCCTTGGCGAATAACGCCTCGACAAATGCGTCGGCGTGAAAGTCCTGCAAGTCGTCGATGCCTTCGCCGACGCCGATAAAGCGGATCGGAATGCCGATTTGTTTGGCCAGCGCGAAGATCATCCCGCCTTTCGCGGTGCCGTCCAGTTTGGTCAGCACAAGCCCGGTCAGCGCCACCGCATCATTAAACTGCTTGGCTTGCGACAACGCATTCTGACCGGTGCCTGCATCGATCACCAAGAGCACTTCGTGTGGCGCGGTTTGATCGATCTTCCCCATGATCCGTTTAACTTTTTTCAATTCCTCCATCAGATTGGACTTGGTGTGCAAGCGACCGGCGGTATCCGCGATCAGCACATCGATGCCTTTCGCCTTGGCCGATTGCAGGCCGTCGTAGATCACCGAAGCCGAATCGGCGCCGGTATGCTGCGCGACCACGTGAATGTTGTTGCGATCGCCCCAGGTTTGCAACTGCTCGACCGCCGCCGCGCGGAACGTGTCGCCGGCCGCCAGCATCACGCTATGTCCCTGCGCCTGCAAGCGCTTAGCCAGCTTGCCGATCGTCGTGGTTTTGCCGACGCCATTCACGCCGACGACCAGAATCACAAACGGATTGTCCTGCTTCGGAATTTGCAGCGGTTCGCAGCAAGGCTCGACAATAGCCAGCAGTTCCTGTTTGACTGCGGAGATCAATATGTCCGCGTCGCGCAATTGATGACGCTCGAGGCTTTGCGTCAAATGGCTGATGATTCTGCTCGTCGCATCGATGCCGATGTCGGCCATCAATAAAGTCGCTTCGATGTCTTCGAGCAAGTCATCGCTGACGCCCTTTTGGCCGAACGATAGATTCGCCAGCGCATCGCCGAGCCCCGAACGGGTTCGTTTCAACTGCGATTTCAGGCGCAGATACAGCGATTCAGGTGCGGGCTCGACATAAACTTCTTCGGCGGCTTTTTCGACCGAAACCTTTTTGACTTCTTTCTCTTCCGGCAACGGCCGCGTGCGTTCGGCTGGGATTTCGGCTTCCTTCGGGCCGAAACGGCCGTAGAAACTGATCGAAATCAGCGGCATCATCATCAGCGCCGCGAACGCGTTGTGTAATACGGCCGCCCATAACGGCGCGGTCAATTTCACGATCACGATGCCGAGACCGATCTGGACGATCAGCAAGATGCATATCTTCAATCCGGCTCGTCTGACCGGTTTGGGGTTCTTGGCCGCGGTCGCCAATAGCATCACCAGGCTGAGCACGACAAAACTGACCAGCGCGAAGACCCGGTGCAGCCAATGCGCCGCGACTTGGGCATCCGGCGGAAGAACGCCGGTATAGCCGGTCGTCAGGCCTTGCAAAAGATTCATCGCACCGTTGAAATCGGCCGCTCCGGGAAACCATTGACCGTTGCACAAAGGCAAATCGCTGCCGCATGCGAGTGCAGCCAGATTAGCGCTGGTCCAGCCGCCGAGCAAGGTCTGCAAAAAAACGACGCCCATCGCAAAGCGCGCCGTCCACACCGGCCCTTGGCGAGCAGGAAGGCGCGTAAACTCCGGTTTTACGCGCAAATACAGGCCGTTCAGCAGCCAGAAAGTGAACATACCGAGCAGCAAATGCGCGGTTACGATCAGCGGCATCGTCTTCAGTTGGACTGTCCACATGCCCAGTGCGGCTTGAAGCCCGACCAGGATCAGCAACACGAAACTACTGGACACGGCGGCTAGGCGGTTCGTTTTGACCCAAGGAGACAGGATCGCGAGCAGCAGAATTACAAGGCCGAGACCGGCGGTCAGGTAGCGGTGCGTCATTTCCTTCCAGGCCTTTTCATACACGAAAGGATGCTCAGGGAATGCCCGATCAGCCTCGGCCTTGAAATCCGGCGTATCGTCAATCATCGCCTTGCCGTAGCAACCAGGCCAATCGGGGCAACCGAGGCCCGCGTCCGACAAGCGCGCATAAGCGCCAAAGACGATCACGATCAGCGCCAAAAAGACGCCGAAAAGAGCAAGTTTTTTATACATCGCGGTTCCTAACCAATTTGCGAGATTTTTAAGAGATGCGTCAAATCGCTTTTGACTTTGTAAGGATCGAATCCGGGGTTATATTGCATCATCAGATTGCGCAAGGGATCCATCAATAACAGCGCGCCGTCGGGGAGTCCCCCCGGCTGGATACCATTGAGTTTGTTCAGGAAGGAGGGGCTCGGTTTAACGCGCAATAAGGCCTTCTCGTCCTTCCACCAGGCTTCGGCAAGCTTCGGGTCGGGATTGTCGAGCAGCAGCGCGACGCGTCGTGTCCTCGGTAAATCCTTGTTCAACATCAGTTGTAACTGCCGGGTTTTATGCAGCGCGTCCAGGCAAACCTCATTACAGTCTTGATGCGGAATCACGTTCACAATCAGCCAATGCGCACTCAGTTCCTGAATATTTTCGCTGCTGAATGAATCAAAACCGGTCAGCTCGGCCGCTTCGGTCAAGACCGGCGGCACGATCAACCGACCATAATTGGTCTGGCCTTGCAACAATTCCGGTTTGGCCTTGAACAGCAGGGCGATTAGAAAGGGTATTAGCGTCATCGCGAACAAGGTCAGGATGATCAGACGATTTTTTTTCTGTTGAGCATTCATTTTATTATTTCACACGGCTGAACCAGACAAACATCAGCGCCAGCGCGATCGCGAGGCCGAACCATTGCACGGCGTAAGCGACATGCTGTTCCGGCGGCATCACGGCAATTTCACGCCACTCGCGCCGATAGCCTTCGGGCGCCTGTTTGTCGAGTTCTATCATAAAGGAAAACACGGGATAACCGAATTTTGCAGACAGAATCACACTGTCCGCAACCTGCACGACCGTCGGCCAACCTTCACTCGGCCGATCGGCTCCGGCCAATTTGATGCCGACACTCGGAAAATGATTGATACGGCCGGTTATCTGCGTCCGGTTCTTCTGTATCGTAATATCAGGCAGTATCTTTCGATCCTGATTGGCCTGAATCCAGCCCCGATTCACCAGGACGGCCTTATTACCGTCATCGAGAATGAACGGCGTCAGCACAAAATAACCGGCCTTGCCGCCCGCCATCTGGTTGTCGAGCAAAATCTGATGAGCGCTATCATAATGCCCTATTGCGACAGCGGATTTATAACGCAATGTGTCTTTGTCTTCCGGTGTTAACGCGGTAAGCTGCACTACGGGAGCGGCCATGCCCTGCTGTTGCCGTGCGAAAAAAGCGCGTTTCTGCTCGGCCCGGTCCAATTGCCAAAAGCCCAAGGCAACCAGTATCGGCAGAATGCAAAGGACAACCAGGGTTGGGATTTTTTCAAATTTCATGGGCAACAATAAATTTGCAATTCCCCCGACAAAGATATAATTTTCGTTTTTTTGTAAACTTCAGCATTCAACCGTCGGCACAATCCATCCATGATCATCAAAACTATCGTCATTATCGCCTTCATCCTGATCATCATAAGTCTCGGTTCGGCACTTTTACACCTCGTCAAACACAGGAGCGATGAAGATTCGAAAAAAACGGTCAGGGCGCTGACCTTCCGAATCACGCTGTCGGTCGTACTGTTCATTTTTGTTTTCATCATGATCCGGACCGGTATGTACACGCCACACGGCATCGGCATCAGGATGCATGCGCCTAAACCATCCGCTTCCGCCATGCCGGCTCCGCAAAACACGCCGGCATCGAATTGACAAAAAAAAAGCGTTGCCTAGGCGGCAACGCTTTCAAAGGCATGAAAAATCGCAATTACAACAAATAAACAAAAATGAACAAGCCCAACCACACCACGTCAACAAAGTGCCAATACCAGGCGGCTGCCTCGAACGCAAAATGATTTTCAGGCTTGAAATGGCCTCTCCAACTACGGAACAGAACCGTGCTCAGCATGATTGCCCCGACGCAGACATGGAAACCGTGGAAGCCGGTCAGCATGAAGAAAGTTGAACCATAAATGCCGGTACCCAGGGTCAGACCCATCTCGGTATAGGCCTCGTGATATTCGTAAGCCTGTAAACCAACGAACAAAAAACCCAGACCGACAGTCGCGATCAAGCCTTGAATCAACTGCTGGCGTTTTCCCGCCAACAAACCGTGATGCGCCCAGGTGCAGGTCACGCCGCTACTCAACAGGATCAGGGTGTTCAGGAAAGCCAGGCCCCAGGCGCCCATCGGCTCGAATTCGCCGTCTGGAGTCGGCTTGCCTTCGAGCAGATGACCTGGACCATTGGTCGGCCAAACCGCCTCGAAGCCCTTGTGCAATATTTCTCCCGTCGCGCCTTCAGCCAACCAGGGCACAGACAAATTCCGGGTATACCAAAGCGAACCGAAGAACACCGCGAAGAACATCACTTCGGAAAAGATGAACCACATCATGCCCATCCGGTACGAAATACCGACCTGGGTATTGTACATACCAAATTCGCTTTCGAGCGACTGTAAGGTAAACCAACCGGCCAGCATGAAAATAAAAACCAAAAGGCCGAGAACCATCATGCCGGGTCCGATCGATGAACCGTTTAGATAATTCGCGAAACCCGCCAGCATGGTAAACAGCCCCACCGTGCCTATTATCGGCCAGGTCGCTTTATGCGGAATGTAATAAGCATTGTGTGTGGACATAATGTTCCCCTATCGTTTTTCTGCTTTTTCAGTATTGTCAAAAAATGTATAAGCCAGTGTAATCGTTTTGTGCTCCGGCGGAATTTTCGGATCGACGACAAATCGCACCGGCATCGTCCTTCCTTCCCGCGCATCAAATTTCTGCTCGGTAAAACAAAAACACTCGGTCTTCTTGAAATATTCGGCCGCGACGCCCGGCGAAATGCTCGGTATCGCCTGCGCGATCATCGGCTTGTCGGTCTTGTTCTCCGCATAAAAGTTCACCGTATAAAACTGTCCCGGATGAACCTTTAGCTTGGGTGTTTCAGCACGAAACTCCATCGGCGCGGATTCATTCAGCGCGGTCACGAATTCGACTGTCAACTCCCGACTCTTGTCAACCTGATAGCCGGTTTCTTTCGTGGCCGTGCTTTCAACCTTGCCGTTAAGGCCGGTTACCTTGCATAACACATCATACAACGGCACCAGAGCAAAACCGAAACCAAACATCACTACCGCCACCAGTAACAGGGTGCGCACCAGTTTGGTATTTTTTTGCTGCAATTCGCCGGTCATTGCGAAATGGCTTTCAGGACCGCGAAGACATAAATCGTGACCGCAATCGCCACCAGTATCAATGCCGTCAAAATATTTTTCTTTTTAATTTCCATCTTGATAACTCGATACGCTGCCTAAGGCAGCGTATCTTTTGTTTCATCTAGATTACTTAAGCCTTAGGAATGCTGGGTTGGAACGGATTCCGGCGGTGTGGTAAAGGTATGGTAAGGCAGCGGCGACGGCAAGGTCCATTCCAGACCATGTTTGCTCGCATCTTCCCAGACTTCATCGGTGACTTTTTCGCCTGTGCCGCCGCGAATCGTATCGATTACGATATACAGGAACAACAATTGGCTAGCGCCGAAAATGAAGCCGCCGATACTTGAAACCATATTCCAGTCGGCAAACTGCACCGCATAATCCGGAATACGGCGGGGCATGCCGGCCAACCCTAAGAAATGCTGCGGGAAAAACAGAATATTGACAGAGATCGCCGATAACCAGAAATGCAGCTTGCCGATTCTTTCGTTATACATGTGGCCAGTCCATTTCGGCAACCAGAAGTAGCCTGCCGCCATCAGGATGAAGATCGAGGCCGGCACCAAAGTATAGTGGAAATGCGCCACGATGAAATAAGTATCGTGGTATTGGAAATCGGATGGAGCCACCGCCATCATCAATCCGGTAAAACCGCCCATCGTGAACAACACCACGAAAGCGATCGAAAACAGCATCGGCGTTTCGAAAGTCATCGAGCCTTTCCACATCGTCGCGGTCCAGTTGAACACCTTGACACCGGTCGGAATTGCAATCAGCATCGTCGCATACATGAAATACAACTCGCCTGCCATCGGCATGCCGACCAGGAACATATGGTGCGCCCAGACGATGAACGACAAGAAAGCGATCGACGCGGTCGCATAAACCATCGAGCTGTAGCCAAACAACGGCTTACGCGCGAACACAGGAATAATAGTAGATGCCACGCCGAAAGTCGGCAGAATCATCACATACACTTCCGGGTGACCGAAGAACCAGAAAATGTGTTGATACAGCACCGGATCACCGCCACCTGCCGCATCAAAAAAGCTGGTATCGAAGAAACGGTCGGTCAGCAACATGGTTACCGCGCCCGCAAACACCGGCATGATCGCGATCAGCAAAAACGCGGTGATCAGCCAGGTCCACACGAACAACGGCATTTTCATCAGTGTCATCGCCGGCGCGCGCATATTAAAGATCGTCGCGATGATGTTGATTGCGCCCATGATCGATGAAATCCCGAGTAAATGCACGGAAAAAATCGCAAACGGCAGCGCCGCCCCGGTTTGCAAGACTAGCGGCGGATACAGGGTCCAGCCGGCCGCGGGCGCGCCGCCTTCCATGAACAGGGTGCTGGCGAGCAACAGAACGCCGGCGACCAACATCCAGAAACTCATGTTATTCATCCGCGGCAACGCCATGTCGGGCGCGCCGATCATCAACGGAATCATCCAGTTTGCGAGGCCGACAAAAGCAGGCATCACCGCACCAAACACCATGACCAACGCGTGCATCGTGGTCATTGAATTGAAGAACTGAGGGTTAACGAACTGCAAACCCGGCTCGAACAGTTCGGCACGAATCACCATCGCCATCGCGCCGCCGACAAAAAACATCGCGAGCCCGAACAGCAGATATAGCGTGCCTATATCCTTATGGTTGGTCGTAATGATCCAACGGAGCCATCCCTTCATCGGGCCGTGGTCATCATGATGATCATCGTGGTGATGATCATGGGGTGCTATGACAGCGGACATATTTGTTGTACCTCAAAAAGTGTAAAAAAAAGAAGCCATAAGTCCAGGTTAACGTATCGCCACTCGTCTGCCTTATTGCAGCGCCTCGATTTCCGCAGGCGTGATCGAGTCGTTTACCGAATTGCCCAGCGCATTACGGGTATAGGTGACGACCGCGGCAAATTCTTCAGGGCTCAAGGTTTCACCGAATGCCGGCATCATGCCCTTGCCTGCCTTCATCAACTTGACTTGTTCCTTGATATCGCCGGTCACCACATCGCTACCGGTCAATGCCGGGAATGTTGGAGGCAAGCCCTGACCACTCGCTTGATGACAGGACACACAGTGGCCTTCATATACAGTCTTTCCCTTTGCAATCAGACCTTCTTTCGACGAAGTATCGGGTTGATCGGCCTTGGCTGCTTCGGTTTTCGTTTCGGCGGCGGCTTGATCATCGTCGTCCTCCTCTTCGTTGGCCTCGGATACCGCCCCTGCGCCTTCCGGCAGCAACGCCTGCACCGCTTTCGGCTGAATTTCATCGCCGACCGCGTTGCCGAGGGCGTTACGTGTATAAGTTATCACCTGAGCCAATTCATCGGCTTTCAGTATTTTGCCGAACGCAGGCATCGCACCTTTGCCGTTCAATACCAAATCGGCCTGCTTGTTGATGTCGCCTGTTACGATCGCGCTGCCTTTCAGGGCAGGAAATGCGCCCGGAACGCCTTCGCCATTCGGCAAATGGCAGGTCGCGCAGTTCTTTTCATAGACGGTTGCACCCTTAGAAACCAGTTGTTCGTGGCTCAGGTCGCTCAAATCCGGACCTTTGGCTGCGTCCGCCTTGGCTTTTTTGAGCCATGCATCGTAATCGGGCTGATCCATCGCGACCACCACGATCGGCATGAAGCCGTGGT
Source organism: Methylomicrobium sp. Wu6 (assembly GCF_035916875.1). Lineage (NCBI taxonomy): Bacteria > Pseudomonadati > Pseudomonadota > Gammaproteobacteria > Methylococcales > Methylococcaceae > Methylomicrobium > Methylomicrobium sp. Wu6. The sequence continues at coordinate 1,602 of NZ_JAXUHN010000050.1, read as the reverse complement.
CCTTGCCGCACAATTCGGTACATTGGCCTCGGTAGGTGCCGGCTTGATCGACCTGAGTCCAGGCCTCGTTGATGAAGCCAGGATTCGCGTCCTTCTTCCAGCCCAGATCGGGCACCCACCAGGAGTGAATCACATCGGCCGCGGTAAACAGGAAGCGGATTTTCTTTTTGGTCGGAATTACCAATGGCTTATCGACATTCAGCAAATAATTCGGCACGGTGCGAGGATCAATGCCGGAGCCAAGCTGGCGAGCCTTGTTGCTTGCCTCATCCAGACTGCTGAAAAACTTGACACCGCTGTCCAGATATTCATATTCCCATTTCCATTGCCAGCCGGTCACCTTGATTGACATATCGGATTCCTGCACATCGTCAAGTTCGAGCATCGTCTTGGTAGCCGGAATCGCCATGCTGATCAAAATCACGGTCGGTATGATCGTCCAGATGATCTCGACCGTCGTATTTTCATGGAACTGTGCCGCCTGATGTCCCTTGTCCTTGCGGTGATGGTAGATCGAGTAGAACATCGTGCCGAATACGCCAAGACCGATGAATACGCAAATCCATAGAATCAGCATATGCAGGTCATGGATATCATGACTGATCTTGGTAACCCCTTCGGTTAAGTTGAGCGTAAAATCCGCCCGCGCTGACTCTTGCCCGATGGCCGTCAAGATCATGCCTGCGAATAGTTGCTTGGTTTTGTTCACGGAGCAGCCCCTTCGTAAGTAATAAAAAACCTTGAATGCGTCATTTCATTTCGTAAGTCCCAGGCAGCGCCACTACGGCACCCCTTCTACGGAATAAATTTCACAATATAACTGTGCAATTTTACCCTATTGAGCCCGTCTAAGCCAGATTTCTATAGCACCGAAAGTTTGCGAAGCAAAAATTAGGGAAGTCAGCCAACGTCCAAAGATGATATTTTCCGTGAAAAAACACCGTATCGCAGGCAAAACTTAATTTTCCGGGTGCAAAGAAAAAACACCACGTCGAGCAGCTTTCCAGTTGCAAGCCGACCTTCCTGCGTGTGCAAAAAAACTTACGATTACAAAAGACAATTGACTCAGCATCGACATCAAGCCGCTCCCACCGAGCGGCACGCCATATAAATAAGTGCTTCGCATGAAGTTCGTTTGCAATAGGCATTCGGTAAATCAACGGCTTGCACTATCCGAGTAACACAAACGAATTTCCCGCTGCCCACTTATATCCCAAACGACACTGTCAATTTGCGAGATCATCCTATCTGTGCGGCGGAACGGCTACGTGCGGCGGAACGGCTACCCCATTCGAGAAACTTGCCATATACCGACAATCCAAGCTAGTATCTAATTGTATAAAAATACGATAGATACATAATCCTCTGAAAATTGCAGAGGAGTTATCGATGAGGCGTATTGCTAAGGTGGTTAAGTTGAACCAACAGGAGCGCGTAGAGTTGGAAACTATCGTATCAAACAAAACCAAGGAAGCACGTCTTGTTCAGCGAGCCAAGATTGTATTACTGTGCAGCGAAGGGGTAGCTATTCAGAGGATTGCAGAGAAACTGGATATTCGACCCAATACTGTCATAGTGTGGCGGGATCGGTACCAGGAAGAA